>NZ_LARF01000153.1:0-332 GCF_000980385.1 Ruminococcus sp. N15.MGS-57 | reverse complement strand
GTGTACAAGGCCCGGGAACGTATTCACCGCGGCATGCTGATCCGCGATTACTAGCGATTCCGACTTCATGCAGTCGAGTTGCAGACTGCAATCCGGACTACGATCGGTTTTCTGGGATTGGCTCCGTCTCACGACTTCGCTGCCCTCTGTTCCGACCATTGTATGACGTGTGAAGCCCTACCCATAAGGGCCATGAGGACTTGACGTCATCCCCACCTTCCTCCGGTTTGTCACCGGCAGTCTCACTAGAGTGCCCTTTCGTAGCAACTAGTGACAAGGGTTGCGCTCGTTGCGGGACTTAACCCAACATCTCACGACACGAGCTGACGACA
>NZ_LARF01000151.1:0-334 GCF_000980385.1 Ruminococcus sp. N15.MGS-57 | reverse complement strand
TGCAATTTAAGCCCGGGTAAGGTTCCTCGCGTATCATCGAATTAAACCACATGTTCCTCCGCTTGTGCGGGCCCCCGTCAATTCCTTTGAGTTTCACCGTTGCCGGCGTACTCCCCAGGTGGAATACTTAACGCTTTCGCTTGGCCGCTTGCCGTATATCGCAAACAGCGAGTATTCATCGTTTACCGTGTGGACTACCAGGGTATCTAATCCTGTTTGATACCCACACTTTCGAGCCTCAATGTCAGTTGCAGCTTAGCAGGCTGCCTTCGCAATCGGAGTTCTTCGTGATATCTAAGCATTTCACCGCTACACCACGAATTCCGCCTGCCTC
>NZ_LARF01000150.1:0-338 GCF_000980385.1 Ruminococcus sp. N15.MGS-57 | reverse complement strand
AGCTATTACGCACTCTTTTAATGAGTGGCTGCTTCTAAGCCAACATCCTGGTTGTCTGTGCAATTCCACATCCTTTTCCACTTAACTATACTTGGGGACCTTAGCTGTGGGTCTGGGCTGTTTCCCTTTTGACAATGAAACTTATCTCCCACTGTCTGACTCCTGAAAAACGATTATCCGGCATTCTTAGTTTGATAAGGTTCAGTAACCTCTCGGCCCCTAGCCAATTCAGTGCTTTACCTCCGGTAATCTATTTCAAGGCTAGCCCTAAAGCTATTTCGGAGAGAACCAGCTATCTCCGGGTTCGATTGGAATTTCTCCGCTACCCACAGTTCATC
>NZ_LARF01000149.1:0-339 GCF_000980385.1 Ruminococcus sp. N15.MGS-57 | reverse complement strand
GTGTACAAGGCCCGGGAACGTATTCACCGCGGCATGCTGATCCGCGATTACTAGCAACTCCAACTTCATGTGGGCGGGTTGCAGCCCACAATCTGAACTGAGAGTACTTTTCTGAGTTTGGCTCCACCTTGCGGTCTCGCGTCTCTTTGTTGTACCCATTGTAGCACGTGTGTAGCCCAGGTCGTAAGGGGCATGATGATTTGACGTCGTCCCCACCTTCCTCCGAGTTGTCCCCGGCGGTCTCGTCTGAGTCCTCAGCGCTACCTGTTAGTAACGGACGATAAGGGTTGCGCTCGTTGCGGGACTTAACCCAACATCTCACGACACGAGCTGACGACA
>NZ_LARF01000043.1:0-19814 GCF_000980385.1 Ruminococcus sp. N15.MGS-57 | reverse complement strand
CGCACTCAAACCCGCCTACTTTTTCAAAAGCCGAACGGAACGCTCCTATTCCTGCAAACGCTTCGAAATATTTTATCATTTATCACCGTTCCTTTCCTTTTTGTAATAAAAAAACGGCTAAGTCTTTTTCAAAACTTAACCGTTACATTGACATATTCATTTCTTCGTTTTCTTCAAGATCTTCCGTTTCTGTAATTTCCTCGCACTCAATATTTTCCTCTGTTTGCTTATCAATCTGACTCTGTTCCTGAGCGATTTTATGGAACTTATCCACATCGGGGATAACCCCAAGCGTTCTTCCGTTATCAAATTTACAGTGCAGAGTACCCGCATCGTCCACAAATTGAACTATGCCTTTAGTACCTGGTGGAATCGGACGGGGATCGTTATCCATACTGTCAAGGCATATCCGAGTTCCTTCGGGATATCTCTGCCTGAGCATTTCTACCTTCTTTTCGTTGTAAATCATATAACACCTCACATCGTCATTCCCATATCGGGTTCTTCGGTCATGTCCTCGGTCTGACTGCTGTTCATTTTTTACTTGATCACCTCCAGTCGTTTTAGATTCCCTTTTTATAGTATATTTGTTATCAAGCCTCCTTTGAAATAAAAAAAGACCGCTTTGTCGTTTATCACATTTCGTGATATTTGACAAAACAGCCTTCTAAACTTTGTGAATGTTTTTTCATAAAAAATCGGCAGGCTTAGAGCAAAATATACTCAAAGTCTGCCGTTATGTTCGATATTTTTTGTTGTGTAGGGTTCGACTCCCTTTTTTTCGTGAAAACTGGTGAAAAGCATCCACGGTTTTACATTAAAATTTTTTGTTTTCTAAATATCAAAAAAGCCCGTAAACACGGGCTTTTTAAGGTGAGTATCCATTTGGTATCACCAATATGGTTGCGGGAGCTGGATTTGAACCAACGACCTTCGGGTTATGAGCCCGACGAGCTACCGAACTGCTCCATCCCGCGATATTCTACTGTTTTTTTACTGCTCTCTCCTGAGTGCTTATTTATTATATCACAAATGAATGTGAATGTCAATACCTTTTTTGCAATTTTTTTATTTTGACTGAAAACTCTTGACTATTGTATCCAAATCGGGTATAATATATACGATATCGGGGTGTGGCGCAGATTGGTAGCGCGCTACCTTGGGGTGGTAGAGGTCGTCGGTTCAAATCCGGTCACTCCGACCAATATGTAAAAACGGCTTTCCTCTATTGTGGAGAGCCGTTTTTTAGTTGTCAAAATATTCTAACACAAAAAAGCTCCGACGGCAAATCGGAGCTTTTGGTTTTATATTACATCTTCGCAAGCTTTGCAAATTCTGCTTTCAGTGCAGGATAGATCTCTGTGTAAAGCTTGTAGTATTTCTCATACTCAGGTACTCGCTCTGCTTCAGGCTGCTGTACCTTGTCGGTCTTTACTACTGCCTTACAAGCTTCCGGTACTGATGAGTAAATGCCTGCGCCTGTTGCCGCAAGAAGTGCTACGCCAAGGGCTGGACCTTCTTTCGATGAAGCTGTTTTTACAGGGCAGTTGTAAAGATCTGCGAGCATTGATCTCCACAGCGGTGAGCTTCCGCCGCCTCCGCATGCCATCATGTCGGATACGTTGATATCCATTTCTCTGAATACCTCAACGCAATCTCTCAGGGAGTATGATACGCCCTCCATTACTGCTCTCAGCATATCACGCTTTGTGTGCATTGCGGAAAGTCCGAAGAATACTCCTCTTGCGTCAGGGTCAAGATGCGGTGTTCTTTCGCCCATGAGATATGGCAGATAGAGAAGTCTGTTTGCACCAACAGGCACTTTCTCTGCTTCCTTATCCATGAGATAATATTCGTCAACGCCCATGCACTTTGCTGTTTCTTTCTCTGCATTGCAGAAATTATCCCTAAACCATTTCAGCGAAAGTCCTGCGCCTTGTGTAACACCCATAACGTGCCATGCGTTCGGTACTGCTGCACAGCAGGTGTGAACTCTGCCCTTTGGGTCGATAGAGATAGAAGAAGTGTGTGCAAATACAACGCCTGATGTTCCGATAGTTGTGAACGCCTTACCGTCCTCTGCAACGCCTGTTCCGATAGCCGCAGCGGCATTGTCGCCTGCTCCGCCTACTACTATAGTACCCTCTTTAAGTCCTGTAAGCTCAGCCATTTTCTTTGTGACCTTGCCTGCTACTTCGCATGACTCGTACACCTTGCCCAGCATTGACATATCAATGCCAAGCGTATCGCAGACTTCCTTTGCCCAGCAGCGGTTTGGCACGTCAAGAAGCTGCATACCGCTTGCGTCGGAAACCTCTGTTGCATATTCGCCAGTGAGGATAAATCTCAGATAGTCCTTTGGCAGAAGAATGTGTCTGCACTTTTCATATATATCAGGCTCGTTGTTCTTTACCCAAAGGATTTTCGCAGCCGTCCAGCCTGTGAGGGCAGGGTTTGCTGTTATCTTGATAAGCTTTTCTCTGCCTAGCTTTTCGTTCATTTCTTCAACTTCTGCGGCAGTTCTCTGATCGCACCATATTATGGACTTTCTAAGAACGTTGTTGTCCTTATCCAGCATAACAAGTCCGTGCATCTGTCCAGAGATACCAACACCTGCAACGTCCTCTTTATTTACGCCGCTTTTGGTCATAACAGCCTTGATAGTGTTTATCATTGCGTTTGCCCAATCAGCAGGGTCTTGCTCTGCATAGCCGTTTTTAGGCTGATACATAGGATATTCAATAGTTACAGAAGAGATAACAGTGCCATTTTCGTCGAAAAGCACCGTCTTAGTGCCGCTTGTGCCGCAGTCTACGCCGATTACATAAGCCATATTTTTTACTCCTTTATAATATGTATAGTATCATTTGTTTTTGCTAAAACGATTACATTAATTATACAATATTTCTCTCTGAAATGCAATACCCATAAAACGTTTTCGCAAAATTTATCTGCACATAAAAACAGGACGGTGGGGCTACCGTCCTATAAGTTTGTTGAAAGACCTGGCGAACTTGTTGGCGGGACGTCGTGTCTGCGTTATTGGCAGGGTACTGTCTTATACCGCCATTTTAAGTCTAGTCTGCTTTCTCAAGCACAAAGAATGTGCTGTTGTTTTCGCTTTTCATTTCCTTTATAGCCCAGCCTGCCGCGATCAGACTGTTGAGCTTTTCAACTCGCTGAAATCTGTCCATATCCGGGGCTTTTCCATCATGGGCTTTGTCCTCATTTCTTGAAACATAAAATATCTTTTGCATATATATCCTCTTTCCCTGAGAGTGACAATTGTTCCCCGATTTTTTTACAACTGTCGCATTTTATTGATTACATTATACTACACAAATATGGAGATTTCAAGGAATACCAAAAATTTTAACCTCTTTTTAACGCTTTAGTATTATTCTGATTTTTCATGCTTTTCAGTGCTTATTATATATAACGGCATAGGTAAGGTGTAAAAATGCACGTTTTTAGGGCTGCTTTATGTGCTGATATGTACAAAAACTTATGACAAGTGAGTATTTTTATATGACAGCCCTTGACTTTTTTTTATAAAAGGCATATAATAATATTATTAATTTATATATTTATAGTCTTTATAAATAATGAAACTAAGAAACTAATTTATATGGAGGGTTTAACAATGGGTAGAGTATATAACTTCAGCGCAGGTCCTGCTGTACTCCCTGAGGAAGTGCTTAAGGAAGCTGCCGATGAAATGCTCGATTACAAGGGCACTGGTATGAGCGTAATGGAGATGAGCCACCGTTCCAAGGCGTTCGATGACATCATCAAGGAAGCTGAAAAGGACATCAGAGAGCTTATGGGTATCCCTGATAACTATAAGGTGCTGTTCCTTCAGGGCGGTGCTTCTCAGCAGTTCTCAGCCGTTCCTATGAACCTTATGAAGAACAAGAAAGCGGCTTACATAATCACAGGTCAGTGGGCTAAGAAGGCTTATCAGGAGGCTCAGAAATACGGCGAGGCTGTTGCTGTGGCTTCTTCTGCTGACAAGACTTTCTCTTATATCCCTGATTGTTCAGATCTGGATATCCCAGAGGACGCTGACTATGTTTATATCTGCGAAAACAATACTATCTATGGTACAAAGTACAAGACTCTGCCTAACACAAAGGGTCACACACTTGTTGCAGACGTTTCTTCCTGCTTCCTGTCTGAGCCTGTTGACGTAACAAAGTACGGCGTTATTTACGGCGGCGTTCAGAAGAACGTTGGTCCTGCCGGCGTTGTTATTGCTATCATCAGAGAAGATCTTATCACTGACGACGTTCTCGAGGGCACACCTACAATGCTCAAGTGGAAAACTCAGGCTGACGCTGACTCTCTTTACAATACACCTCCTTGCTATGGCATCTACATCTGCGGCAAGGTATTCAAGTGGATAAAGAAAATGGGCGGCCTTGAGGCTATGAAGGCTCACAACGAGAAAAAGGCTAAGATACTCTATGATTATCTTGACCAGAGCAAGCTTTTCAAGGGCACTGTTGTTCCTGAGGACAGATCTCTTATGAACGTTCCATTCGTAACAGGCGACGCTGAGCTTGACAAGAAGTTCGTTGCTGAGGCTACAGCAGCAGGCTTTGTAAACCTCAAGGGTCACAGAACTGTTGGCGGTATGAGAGCCTCTATCTACAACGCAATGCCTATCGAGGGCGTTGAAAAGCTTGTTGAGTTCATGAAGAAGTTCGAGGCTGAGAACGCATAAGCGTAACCTTATTATAAGAGAGGGTAATTTACAATGTATGAGATAAAGACATTAAATAAGATCGCTACCTGCGGTACTGATATCTTTGACAAGGCTAAGTACACAGTAAGCGACAATGCTGAAAATCCTACCGCTATAATGGTACGTTCAGCAAAGATGCACGATATGGAAATGCCTGAGAGCCTGCTTGCTATTGCAAGAGCAGGTGCTGGCGTAAACAATATTCCAGTTGAGAAGTGCGCAGAGCAGGGAATCGTTGTATTCAACACACCTGGCGCAAACTCAAACGCTGTTAAGGAGCTTGCTATTTGTGCACTTCTTCTTGCTTCAAGAAAGATAACAGAGGCTGCTGCATGGGCTGCTTCACTTAAGGGCACTCCTGACGCTCCAAAGACAGTTGAGGGCGGCAAGTCTAAGTTCGCAGGTCCTGAGATACTGGGCAAGACACTTGGTGTAATCGGTCTTGGTGCTATCGGCGGAAAGATCGCAAACGCAGCCGTTGCACTTGGCATGGACGTTATCGGCTATGACCCATTCCTTTCAGTAAACGCAGCTATCCAGCTTGATCCTGCTGTAAAGGTAACAGCTGACATCAATGATATTTACAAGAACAGCGATTATATCACTATCCACGTTCCTTATACACCTGACACAAAGAACACTATCGACGAAGCTCAGATAGCAATGATGAAGGACGGCGTTCGTCTTATCAACCTTGCAAGAGGTGAGCTTATCAACAGTGCGGCAGTTGTAAAGGCTATCAAGGACGGCAAGGTTGCAAAGTATGTAACAGACTTTGCAGATGATGTTGTTCTTGGCGAGGAGAATGTTATCGTTCTTCCACACCTTGGCGCTTCCACACCTGAGTCTGAGGACAACTGCGCAACAATGGCAGCTCACGAGCTTATCGACTATATCGAGAAGGGAACTATCAAGAATTCTGTAAACTTCCCTAATGCAGAGCTTGCTAAAACAGGCGACCACCTTGTTTGCGTGCTTCACAAGAACGTTCCTGCACTTATTGCACAGATCACATCTGTTGTATCTGACAAGGGCGCAAATATCGAGAACCTTGTAAACAAGTCTAAGAAAGACTGGGCTTACACAATGCTCGATGTTACAGGCGACGTTGACGCTGACGCTTTCAAGTCTATCGAGGGCGTTGTTGGCGTAAGAGTTCTTTAATTGTTGATAAAAGAAATTTTATATGCAGCAATGAGGCTGCCCACGGACGAACTGCGTCTTGGGCAGCCTTTTTTGATACAAAAAAAGCTATAATTTAAGTGAAAAATGGAGGAATTTAAAATGGACAAACTTATAACAGCAATTTTATTTATCGGAATACCAATGGCACTGACTCAGCTTTTATACAGGCTGTTTGACCACAAAGGCGAAAAGACGGCAAAGCTTGCTGAGCGTTTTCCTGTGCTTGTGAAAAGAAAGTTTCTTGTGCAGATAGGCGGAGCAATGGCGTTCGTTATCGTGTTCGGGCTTATCTCGCTTCTGCTTGACCTGCCTATCAAGGTGTTTTTCATTGTGTGCGGAGTTGTAGTGGGCGTGATAAACGGCATGGCGGTCACGCTTATGTACAGAGATTAGTCGGTTGCAACGTGGCAACTGGGGCAAAATAAAAAGCTGTCAGCATTTTTTGCCGGCAGCTTTTTTTGTATGCTTATTTCTTTCTGAAGACCACAAGCTTGCTGATGACATAGTTAAGTATCAGCACAACAACGTTTGCCACTATCTTTGTTACCCAATAGTTGAAGCTGAGAAGTGAGTAGCCGAGCCACATCATGAACATTTCTACGAGAAGAGTGAATATCCTTCCGCCGTAAAATGAAGCCGCTTCGGAGATTATCGCCTTTTTGCCCTCTGCTTCAGACTCGAAAACCCATATCCTGTTGGTTATGTATGCGAATGTTACTGCACATATCCATGATATGACGGTGCTTGTGGTAGAAACACCGCCCTTGCCTATGCCTGCCTGCTCCAAAAGCACTTTTGAGATGCCTGCGGTCACAAAGCTGACTGCGGTGGTGAGTACGCCGAAAAACAGATACAAAAGCATTTCCTTGTTTTTGACGTAAAAGGGTCTGAGCCAGCCGAATATCTTCCAGTCCATTATTTTGTCGAAAATGTCTTTATCTTTCTTTGCCATTTCTGTTATCTCCTTTTGTGCATATGAATATTATGAACACAAAGAATATTATAACTCTTTTACTTCGTTTTTTCAACAATACTGTTGCAATTGGTTAAAAAATATGTTATGATAACTATATGTAGTCAGTTTTCATGACTGCCTTTAGTGCTATTTTTATAACTAGGGCAGCAAATTTATATTCTGACCTGAAAGGATAATTTTATTTTATGAAAGTTGTTATCATCGCTGTGCTTCTTATGCTGTCTGCTATTTGTTCTGCAACGGAGACAGCGTTTTCTTCATGCAACAGGATAAGGCTAAAAAAACTTGCAGACGACGGAAACAAGTCTGCAAAGAAGGCAATGAACATATGCGATAATTTTGACAAGGCACTCACTGCTATACTTGTTGGAAACAACGTGGTGAACATTTCTTCATCTTCACTTGCAACGGTGCTTTTTACGGAAAAGTTCGGAAAGGGAAGCGTGGGTCTGGCTACTATAGTCATGACGGTGCTTGTGCTTATTTTTGGTGAGATCTTGCCTAAGAGCCTTGCAAAGGAAAATTCTGAGCGGTTTTCTATTCTTATGGCGGCTCCGCTCTCCGCATTCATGTTCATCATCACGCCTATAACGGCTATCTTTATGGGCATAAAAAGCGGCGTTTCAAAGCTTGTGGGCAACAAGAACAGCGAGCCGTCTGTTACTGAGGAAGAGCTTAAATATATCATAGACGAGATTCAGGACGAGGGCGTACTTGAAGAGCAGGAGTCGGAGCTTGTGCGTTCGGCACTTGATTTTGACGAGATAACCATAAGCGAGATACTTGTGCCGAGAGTAAATATCGAGGGTGTTGAGCTTCATGAGGATATGGAGAGCATAAAAAAACGCTTTGTGCAGACAAAGTTTTCAAGGCTCCCCGTGTATGACAAGGACTTAGACCACATTGTTGGACTTATCCACCAGTCTGACTTTTTTGAAATGTATCTCAAGGGCAAGACGGACATAAGCCTTATAATGAACAAGCCACTTTACATAACCGAAAACCGCAAGATCTCTGAGATCCTGAAGCAAATGCAGCGCAAAAAGGTGCATATGGCGGTGGTGCTCGACCAATACGGCGGTACGGAGGGCATTTGTACCCTTGAGGATATCATAGAGGAGCTTGTGGGCGAGATCTATGATGAAAGCGACGAGGAGGATACCTCCCTTGTGAAAATAAGCGACGGTGTTTACGAAGCGTCGGCGGAGCTTTCGGTATCGGATTTTCTTGAGAGGATAGGACTGCCGGAGGACACTATCGAAACCGAAAGAACATCTCTCGGTGGCTGGATAATGGATATGCTTGACAGACTTCCTGAGCAGAATGAAGTTATAAGCTGTCCGCCTTTTGAGATGACCGTTAAAATGGAGGACGAGCAGAAAATAGACAGGATACGCTTCAAGATATCCGAAGAGGAGCTTGAAAATAAAAACACGGAGGACGAAAATGCCTAAGCAGATAAAGAAAGAGCAGATAAAAAAGTCAGAACTTTTATACAGAAAATGGTCTGTTGCAGGGCTTGCGGCAGCGGCTGTGTTCATGGGGTGTATGGCTGGGCTTATGAGCATGATAGTGAAAACCGAGGGGGCAAAAGTGCCAACGATAGTGCTTTTTGCGGCGTTCATTATCTACACGGCAGTGTCGGTGGTATGTGCGGTGCTTGGAGTGAAAAGCTATGTAAAGGACGACTGCGGAGTGTGCCTTTTTCAGGGTATAGTGCATATTTACAGCGTTATAGCCTGCGTAATGAATGTGAGAATGGCATTTATAATACTGTTCTCAGCGTTAGGCTCGCAATCGGGAGTAGATACCCTTATAGGAAGCCAATCGCAGAACGAATTTATACAAAGTCAGTATGCAAGCTGGATATGTCTAGCCATTGCTACTCTGTTCTCAGTGATACTTGGTATTTTGGCGGTAGTATGGCTTGTGAAAAATAAAAAGAACTGATAAATCGGCTTTGCGTAGGGGCGACCTTGGGTCGCCCGTTATTTTGTATGTTTCACAGCATACAGGTCTTAGAAAATCATAGAGTAAGGAAGAAGAAAAATAATGTTTTTGCTTATACTTGTAGTTGTATGCTACACGATATGTTCCCTTAGTGACAAGTACGCTGTTTCAACGGCAAAATTCAACGGCGACGAGCTTGGGTTCTTAATGGCGGCGGCAACGGCTGTTTTCATGGCTTGCTGTCTGCCTTTCCTCGACAGGACTATTACGCTTAGCTGGCAGTCATTTGCGGCGATAGGTCTGCTGTGCTTGTCGAAGATCCTTGAATTTAAGCTTTCGGCTATTATCCTTGATGAAATATCAGCCTTTGAGCTTAAGGCTTGGCTTGGTATCACCCTTTTCATGTCCTATGCAACGGATATTTTCCTTGGTGAAAAGCCGAGCATTTTCAAGTTCCTTTTTATCGTGCTTACTGTTGCAGGACTTGTTTTTATCGCAAAATCAGGCAGAACGGACAGCGGCAATATAAATTACCGCAGGATAGTTGTTCCTCTGGTGTTCTATCTTTTGGCAAGATACGGCTACGGCATAGTTGTAAGAGCGTCGGAGAATTACATATCCTCAACCATGGCGCTGTTCTTTGCGCTTATACTTATGGCTATCATACTTCTGCCAAGGGCGAAGCCTTTGGAGATATTCAAGAAAAATCAAAAGGGCGCATGGGTGGTTGTGCTTACAAAGATTCCGAATGTGGCAGGTCTGCTTGCGGAGAACGCTGTTATTGCTGTGAGCCTTGCGAGTGCGTCATTTATCCAGCCTATGATACTGTGTTCGCTGTTTGTTATAGCGCTCATAAGAAAAGAGCCTATCACAAAGCTGAGATTTATCGGCAGCGTTATTTGTATGGTGGGCATAATAGGATTTCAGGTTTGTTAAAAATAAAACGTCGGGCGTTTCAATTCGTCCGACGTTTTTTGTTATCTTTCGGTATTGTACATTGCGGCAAACCAGTAATCTTCTTCAAGATAGCTTGTGTCTTTCTTGCCCCATGTAATTTTTATTTTCACAAGACAGCCGTCAATATCCTCTTTTGGAAGCTCCAGCTTTTTGGACTCCTTGGCAAGCACCTTTCCGTCATAGCTGTAGACAGTGTAAAGCACGTCACCGAGCCTGTCCCCTGTGACTTCTACGGACATAGGGGTTTTAAGGGTAACATTGCCGTCCTTATCTACATCTGCCTTTACATTAAATGACGGTACGGAGGAGAGCAGATCTTCAAAGCTCTTTTCAGCGGAAAGGCTCTCGCTCTTGCCATTGCAGTATCGTGTCTTTTCAGTGCCGGGAAGCTCATATTTGCTTCCGTCACAGGTCAGCACAACTGAACCTTTCTCCACCTTTGGGGTTATATTTATCACAAGGGCGCAAGCCAAAAAGATAATGGCGGTAAGCAGACCTACAAGTATTTTCCTTTTCATTATTATCACCAATGCTATTATAGCACCTTTTGGAATAATAATCAAGGGCAGTGTTTTAGTCTTTGAGCTTTATCTCACGTTTTATCCTGCCCATTATCACAATGGCGGCGACAGTGCCTACAAGCTCGCCGAATGGAACGGCTGCCCATACTATCTTGCCTGCTGAGGAGGTAAGGGTGAGAAGATAAGCCGTGGGGAGAGGGATAACTAAAAGTCTGATAAGGGAAAGCACAAGGGAAGCTATGCCATGGTCGAGCGCCTGAAAAATTCCCTGATAGGCTATGTTTGCACCTGCAAAAAGATAGCCTAAAGTGATTATCCTTATGGCGTAGGTGGCGAATATCTCCGTATCCGCTGACAGTGAGAATACATGGCATATCTGAGAAGCAAAAAGCTGCAAGCCTATAATGCCAAGGAGCATGAGTCCCAACGTGTAGAGCATACCGTATTTTATGCCTGAACGAACTCTTGTTTTGTCCCCTTTGCCGTAGTTGTATGATACAACCGGAATGATAGTGTTGTTCATGCCGAATGACGCAAAGAATACGAACTGCTGTATTTTATAATAGATACCATAGGCTGTTACGGCGGATTGACCTATCCTGTTGAGTATGACATTAAGACCATAGGTCATGACGGACATAAGAGCCTGTATTATTATGGCAGGAATGCCTATTCTATAAATGTTTGCTATCATTTTGCTCTGTGGTATAAAATACCTCATGCCGCTTGGTATCTCTTTGTTGCACACAAAATGAAGCACGCCGCCTATGACCATTGTGAGTACCTGACCGATGACAGTGGCATAAGCCGCACCTTTTACTCCCAGCTCTGGGAAAGGGCCAAGACCGAAGATCAGGACAGGGTCAAGGACGATGTTGGCTATTGCGCCTACAAGCTGAGCAATGGTGGAATGGATAGTTTTGCCTGTTGCCTGCAAAAGCTTTTCAAATATCATTGAACCTACTGCACCGAATGACAACACACAGCATATGCCTAGATATTCGCCCCCAAGCTTTAGAGCAAGACTATCATGGGTCTGTGTTTTCAAAAATGCGTCAGTGCCGAAAAATCCGAACAGCATGAACACGATGTAGGTGCAAAGACCTATGAAAATGGCGTTGCCTGCTATTTTGCCTGCACGCTCAAAATTCTTTTCTCCAAGGCTTCTGGAGAGCAAGGCGTTTATTCCAACGCCTGTGCCTACGCCTACAGCGATTATCAAAAGCTGGACAGGGTATGCAAGGGTGAGGGCGTTTACGGCATATTCGCCCATGTGCTCAACTGTATCATCTGTTATCCTGCTTACGAAATAGCTGTCAACGATATTGTAAAAAGCCTGAACTATCATTGAAATTATCATAGGCAGACCCATGCTCAGCATGAGTTTCGGCATGGGCATAACGCCCATCTTGTTTTCTTTCAGAGCTTCTTCGCTCATATTTCATTACCTCCCGTTTTTTGCGCATAAAAAAACAGCACAAGTCCGAATACAATCGGACTTACGCTGTCGCTGCTCATTGTTATAATTATTATACCATATATTTTTTCATATGTCCAAGGACTTTTTATACAAAAGTCAGGTCTCAAAGACCCACTTTTTTGATGATATGAAGCGTTGCGAATTTACAATAAAATATATAAAAAACTATTGACAAAATCAAAAATATAGGTTATAATAACCTCATAGTAAAAGAGAGTAGCTGGCGGAGAGATCCGTTTATGTTTGCGTCAATACGTTCCGATGAGGGACCGCTGCATATCTAAACGGCGAGACTTTTATTGATTAAATTGCCACAGGCGCAGTTTACCCAATAAACGTCTTGCCGATTTTTTATGCGTTTATTTTACTGAGCCTATGAGAAAAGGAGGCTTGGAAGGGTATATCGGCAATGTTTACAGGAAAAAATAAAAAAGGTGGTATTTTATGAAGCAGTATCAAAAAAAAATTGACCAGCTTTACACTGAGTTTTCATCAGGTGAAAATGGTCTTTCAACCGAGCAGGCAGTGAAAAACTGCGAAAAGTTCGGACGAAATGTTATCACAGAGGGCAAGAAAAAGTCCATTCCCGTGATTTTTTTAGAGCAGTATAAGGACTTTCTTGTGCTTATACTCATTATTGCTGCGATAGTTTCAGCTTTCATGAAAGATGTTGAGAGCTGTGCAGTAATTCTCGTTGTTATCACAATGAACGCTATTTTGGGTACAGTTCAGACCGTCAAGGCTGAAAAGTCACTGACGAACCTTAAAAAGCTTTCTGCACCAACGGCTAAGGCGCTTCGTAACGGCGAAAAGGTCATTATCCCCTCTGAGGAGATCGCAGTGGGCGACATTCTTCTTATCGAAGCAGGCGACCAGATATGTGCAGACGGCAGGCTGATAGAATGTGCGTCTGTTCAGGTGAACGAGTCGGCACTCACAGGCGAGAGCGTCAATATCGACAAGGATATGAGCGATATAGAGGGCGAAAAGCCTCTTGCTGAACGTGCTAACATGGTTTATTCAGGTTCTTTTGTCACATACGGCAGAGGAAAAATGCTTGTCACTGAGGTGGGTATGGACACTGAGGTGGGCAAGATAGCTTCGCTTATCCAAAACGCATCAGAGAGAAAAACACCTCTCCAGAACACGCTTGACGAGTTCGGCAAAAAGCTTTCCATTGCTATACTTATTGTCTGTGCAGTAGTGTTCGGACTTAGTATGCTTCGTGGCGGCGAGCTTATGGATTCGTTCATGTTCGCTATCGCACTTGCTGTTGCGGCTATCCCTGAGGCTCTCAGCTCTATCGTTACTATCGTGCTTTCTTTCGGCACACAGAAAATGTCAAAGGAAAACGCTATCATAAGAAAGCTTCAAGCTGTTGAGGGCTTGGGCAGCGTTTCTGTAATATGCTCTGACAAGACCGGTACTCTTACTCAGAACAAGATGACAGTTAGAAAAATAATGGTAGACGGCAGGATAATCGACACTGACGCTGTTGATCTTGACGATGAAAAGGTCAAGACTATGACAAGAGCCATGATACTTTGCAACGATTCAAGCTGTAAGGACGGCGTTGAAATAGGCGACCCGACTGAAACGGCTCTTATCAACTTCGGCACAAAGCTTGGTATCGACACTGACAAGGTGAGGGAAGATCTCCCTAGAATTTCTGAGATACCATTTGATTCAGACAGAAAGCTTATGTCAACTCTGCACGTTATCGACGGCGAAAAGGTGCTTTATGTAAAGGGTGCGGCTGACGTTCTTATAAACAGGATAACTTCAAGCGATGAGGAAAAAGCTGTTATAACCCAGCGTGTGGCAGAGCTTTCGGAAAAAGGTCTGCGTATACTTGCATTTGCAGAGAAAAAATTCGACAAGGATACCGTATGTCCAGAGGACGAGGACGGATTGGAGTTTGTCGGTCTTATTGCTATGATGGATCCTCCGAGAGAGGAATCAAAGGCGGCTGTTGCGGAATGCCGCAAGGCAGGCATAAAGCCAGTCATGATAACAGGCGACCATATCGTTACGGCTTCGGCTATTGCCCGTGAGATAGGTATTCTTGACGACAACTCAAAGGCTGTTGAGGGTCACGAGCTTGACGCTTATTCAGACGAAGAGCTTGTTGACTTTGTAAAGGACAAGGCTGTTTACGCTCGTGTTACACCTGAGCATAAAATAAGGATCGTAAAGGCTTGGCAGGCAAACGGCTGTATAGTTTCCATGACAGGCGACGGTGTGAACGACGCACCTGCGTTAAAGCAGGCTGATGTGGGTGTTGCAATGGGCATCACAGGAACTGAGGTTTCAAAGGACGCTGCCTCAATGGTGCTTGCAGACGATAACTTTGCAACTATAGTCAAGGCCATAAGAAACGGCAGAAACATTTACGAGAACATTAAAAAGGCTATACTCTTCCTGCTTTCGGGCAACTTTGCGGCAATTCTTGTGGTGCTTTTCAACTCACTGCTTGGACTTCCTGTTCCGTTTGCGGCAATACATTTGCTGTTTATTAATCTGCTTACAGACTCGCTTCCTGCTATCGGTTTGGGTCTTGAACCTCACTCCGAAGAGGTCATGAAACGCAAGCCAAGAAACGCAAACGAATCTATCCTCACACGTCCTTTCCTGGGCGAGATAGCATTGTATGGCGTAGTTATAGCGATAGCAGTAGCTTCGGCTTTCCTTATGGGAAACAAGACAAGCGCAGCTCTTGGTATGACGATGGCATTCGCAGTGCTTTGCTCTGCAAGATTGTTCCACGGATTCTCGTGCAAGAAAAAAGGTCCTGTTATCTTCTCAAAGGACTTTTTCAACAACAAGTTCGGTCTTATGGCGTTCGGCCTTGGAATGGTATTTTTAAACTCCGTTCTGCTCGTTCCACAACTCAAGGGACTTTTCAAGATAGCAGACATGACAGGTATGCAGTTTGCATGGATATACATTCTAAGCTTTGGCTCTATGCTCGTTATCCAGCTTATAAAGGCGATATTCTTTACAAAGTCTGAAAAGTAAGGCTGTAGAGTTATCTTATAAAAGTTTCAAGGGGGGCGATCTTAGGTCGCACCTACGCAATAAAAATAACCGCTCTTCGTGATGTCACGGGGAGCGGTTTTGTTTTACATATCTTCGCAAGGCAGCCAAATGCCGTCTTTTTTATGAAGTATCCTCTGATTTTCAGACCCTCTGAATTTCAGGGAGATGTTTTTCTTTTCAAGGACGAATTCTCCGTCAACGAGGTAATCGATAAGGCTCAGCATTTCGTCTGTGTACTGCGTTCTGTATGGGGATTTTGAGCCTGCAAGCAGGTCAGTTTCAAGGGTACAGCCTGTGTAGCACCACACGTCCTTGTCGGGAAGTTCTGTTTTCACACGGCGGAGGAGTTTTGTAAGCTCAGGCTGGTTCTCAGGCTCCATAGGCTCGCCGCCTAAGAGAGTAAGTCCTTTTATATAGCCCCTTGAGAGGGCGTTAAGTATCTCGTCTGCGGTGGTATCTGTGAAAGGCTTGCCGTAGTCAAAGTTCCAAGTGTCAGGCTGAAAACAGCCCTTGCAGTGGTGTCTGCAACCTGATACGAACAGCGTGACCCTCACCCCTGAGCCATTGGCGATATCAGTTTTCTTTATCTCACAATAATTCATTTTCCGCTCCTTTCATACATACAACGCAGGGCAATACGCTTTTGTATTGCCCCGATAGTTATATGCTGTTTGCTGTTTTATGTCAATAATAATGTTCATTATTTTCGGATTTTGCAGTTTTGAGTTTTTGAGTTTTCCTTGCTATAATGTTCATTTTTTTGACGAGTTTTGATTTTTGAACTTTTGAGTTTTAACGGCTATAATGTTCAAAATTTTGCGATTTTGGCTGAAAAAATTTTTGGGTTTTAAAAAAATTTTTGGGTTTTATTTTTTTACAACTATTTTAGGACTAATCACAAATGCAAAACTCTCTCCTTTATCTCCTGAGTCCTGCCCTGATTCCAGAACTGTGTGCCGATGTAACCGCAGGTGCGCCTTGCAACGTTCAGAGTGTTCTGATCTCTGTTGCCGCAGTTCGGACACTCCCATACAAGCTTGCCGTCATCTTCTACTATCTTTATCTCACCGTCAAAACCACACTTCTGACAGTAGTCGCTCTTTGTGTTAAGCTCGGCGTACATGATGTTGTCGTAAATATGCTGCATAACTGCAAGGACAGCCTCTATGTTGTTCTGCATATTCGGCACTTCCACATAGCTGATAGCTCCTCCTGGTGAGAGAGCTTGGAACTGTGACTCAAAGGTGAGCTTGTCAAATGCGTCGATGTTCTCGGTAACATGGATATGATAGCTGTTTGTGATGTAGTTTCTGTCTGTTACACCCTCGATAACACCGAAACGCGTCTGCAAACATCTTGCAAATTTGTATGTTGTGGACTCCAATGGCGTGCCGTAAAGGCTGAAATCTATGTTTGTTTCTGCTCTCCACTTTGCGCAGGCGTCATTAAGGTGCTGCATAACTTCAAGTGCAAAAGGCGTTGCTGAAGGGTCTGTGTGTGACTTGCCTGTCATGTATCTTACGCATTCGCAAAGACCTGCATAGCCAAGTGATATGGTGGAATATCCGCCGAACAGGAGCTTGTCGATTGTTTCGCCCTTTTTAAGCCTTGCCAATGCACCGTTCTGCCAAAGGATAGGCGCAACGTCTGACGGAGTGCCTTTAAGTCTTTCGTGACGGAGCATAAGCGCACGTCTGCAAAGTTCAAGTCTTTCATCAAATATCTTCCAGAACTTATCCATATCCTTATATGACGAGCAGGCAACGTCCACAAGGTTTATTGTAACAACGCCCTGATTGAATCTGCCGTAATATTTAGGCTTGCCGTTTTCGTCAAGATATGTTGTAAGGAAGCTTCTGCAGCCCATGCAAGGGTAGCACTGACCATTTCCGTTCTTGTCTACCTTAAGCTCCTTCATTTTCTTTTCGCTTATATAGTCAGGCACCATTCTCTTTGCGGTACACTTTGCAGCAAGCTTTGTAAGCTCCCAATATTTTGAGCCTTCTCTTATATTGTCCTCTTCAAGGACATATATGAGTTTTGGAAACGCAGGTGTTATATAGACGCCCTTTTCGTTCTTTACGCCTTGGATACGCTGTCTGAGCATTTCCTCTATGATAGCCGCAAGGTCATCTCTTGTCTGCCCCTCCGGCACCTCGTCAAGGTACATGAAAACAGTAACGAAAGGTGCTTGACCATTTGTTGTCATAAGAGTGATGACCTGATACTGTATCATCTGAACGCCCTGAACTATCTCAGCCTTTACTCTCATTTCGGCTACCTTATTTATAGTATCCTCGTCGGCAGGGATATTAAGCTCTGCGAACTCTTTTTTTACCTCACGGCGGTATTTATCACGGGATATCTGAACGAACGGAGCAAGGTGGGAAAGTGTGATACTCTGTCCGCCATACTGTGAAGAAGCTATCTGAGCGATAGATTGTGTAGCGATATTGCAGGCTGTAGAGAAGCTGTGTGGCTTTTCTATCATGACTTCGCTTATGACAGTGCCGTTCTGGAGCATATCCTCAAGATTGACAAGACAGCAGTTGTGCATATGCTGAGCGAAATAATCGGCGTCGTGGAAATGTATCAGACCTTTTTCGTGAGCTTCAACTATATCGTCAGGAAGCAAAAATCTTCTTGTGATATCCTTGCTCACTTCACCTGCCATATAATCCCTCTGAACTGAATTGACAGTAGGGTTCTTATTGGAATTTTCCTGCTTGACTTCCTCGTTCTCGAAGTTAAGAAGAGAAAGTATCTGCTTGTCAGTAGTATTAGCCTGTCTGACGATAGAACGCTCATAGCGGTAGGTGATATAATGCTTTGCCACTGTATACTTGCCGTGGCGCATGATATCGGCTTCCACCCAGTCCTGAATAGTTTCAACATCCATAGCCCTATTCATTTCAGAGCATTTGTCCTCTATATTCTGTGCTATCTCTCCTATTTCTCCCTCAGAGAGCCTATCCTTTTCCTCCACAGTGATATTAGCTTTCGCAACGGCATTTTCTATCTTTTCCTTATCGAACGTATTCTCAGCGCCGCTTCTTTTTATTATCTTCACCTATACTCTTCCTTTCATTCTATCCTACTCAACCACTATATATTGTGGTTGGCTTCTTTTATCACAACATAATATTGAACATTTACTATTATACCACAATCAGAATATAAGTCAAGGGCATAGAATGATAAATAATCTACAAAAATTCCGGTTAAAAACAGAGCAGTTTGCCGAAAAAGTATTACAAATGATTACAAACACTTGATTGACAAAAAGTGTGAAAAACAATGGCATTTAAAGGGATGATAAAGGTGTGAAGCTACAAGAAACGATGTGAACATTCTGTAAAATAAGCAGAGAAATTCCATTAACTCATTGACAAAGGGGCTTGCATATGATATAATATTAGAGTTGAATGCGCCAGTAGCTCAGCTGGATAGAGTGACTGGCTACGAACCAGTAGGTCGGGGGTTCGAGTCCCTTCTGGCGCACCAATCATTTTTGATACTCACAGAGGAAAATCCACAGGATATAAAAATGTGGACTTTCCTCAGCAAGTATCTTTAAGTATCCTTGCTGAGCATATATGAAAGCTTGCAATAACAAGCCGGAATATGTTTGTGACATTTGTTTCGTTTCGCTTTTAGACCTTGTCAAGGCAGCTGCACATTGTGGAGCTTAAGCGAATCATCTGATGTTAATTCATAGTGGCGTCGGCACATAGGCTTGCAGTTAGCTTAACTGTTACTGGCTGGCTCGTGTTCATGTTCTGAAATGTCAAGAATGCCTGATCGGCGTGATTGAACAGTAACGAACGTCATGGCTCTAAGCGACTTAAAGACAACTCAATGTCTTGTTGTGCTTGTGTTTCACATCAGTTGACCTCATCTCAATCTTATTTGAGGACTTACGATATTTGATTTTCAAGCTGCATTTTTGATGAGTTGAATCAGCAGCTAAAAAGCAAAAAGAGCTTTCCAGATGTTTGACATCGTGAAAAGCCCTTGACAATCTATTTCCAACGTGCTATAATAGAGCACGAGGATAGCATTCTCTGAAAGCTCACAGTTGCCTCTTACATCTGTGCTGCTGGGCTTATAATCTCCGGCAAGAGTTTATAAGCCTTAGAGGGTGCGATTTTTTATGCCCTCTAAATTTCCTCTGTATATTAATTATACCACCATTTTGTCAATTTGTCAATACTTTTGCGGAAATTAATGGCGAAAAATATATATTTTATATATAAATGCAAAAAGACCCTAGTGTGTCACGGTGACACACTAGGGGTTCTTTTATACAAATTCTATTTTAAGTTTTTTGCCTAAAGCAGCGGCAAGTCTTTGAAGTGTTTTTATTGAAGGATTGGCATTCCCTGTTTCAATGTTGCTTATATCGCCTTGTGCAATGCCAGTAAGCTTTGAAAGCTCACTTTGTGTTATGCCGCTCTTTTTACGAGCGTCTATCAGTGTTTGAATTATTGTGAACTCAGGTTCAAGTGCGTCATATTCCGCTTTGAGCTTAGGATCTTTTAACTGTTCATCAAGAAAATCATTAAAATTAGTCATGGTGCTATTCCCCTTTCTGAGTGCGTTTTAAGTAATTTGAGCGATATGTCTTTGCTAGTTCGATTTCCTCCTTAGGTGTTTTCTGCGTTTTCTTTACAAATCCATTTGTAAGTATGGCTTTTCTGCCAACTACAAAGAAATACATTACCCTTGATATGTTTGACCCCACTTTTGCTCTTAGCTCCAGTATTCCATCACCGATTGGTTTGGAATATGGCTCTCTTAATTCATATCCATTATGCTGTAGCATCTCAATAGTCCTAAGCATTTTGGCTCTCATTTTTATGTCAAGGCTTAATAAAAATTCTTTGGCTGGCTCAGTGCCGTCTTCTTTATCATAAAATATTATTTCAAATTCCTGCATTTGTATTCCTTTCAATATAG
>NZ_LARF01000003.1:0-80387 GCF_000980385.1 Ruminococcus sp. N15.MGS-57 | reverse complement strand
AAAGGCTCTTATGAGCGAAATGACAGCGGCTCTTGAGCTTTCCGAGGAAAAGACAAAGGCGGCGTAAAGTCGGCTGTTTTTCACAAGGTCAGAGGGAATATTAGCGTCTGTTAGACCTCTTCCCGTGCGTGCATAGCTTCTGATGCTTTCGACCATAAAACAACTGCGAAGCTCTGTTTTATATTTGTTCACGGCGGCTGTAATGTTATTATTATAACCGCCTGCGTAACTCCTCAGCTCATAGTCCGTTATGTATTCGTCACACTGTTCAAGGGTCTTATCTGCGGAATTTTCTATAAGTTCATTGTATATCTCCGCCGTTTCTTTGTTCATATATACAAGGTTATTAGAAGCGTTAAAGCTACGATACACAGCAAATTTAATGGAAGCTGAAAAAATTATCACTATGACAAAAAGCAGCCAGAATTTCTTTATGAGCCGTGAAGTCTGATAACTATACATACTTTTCATTATCCCACCTGCCTTTCAGCAAGGAGATATGTCCCTGCGACAAAAAATGCGGTCATGATGAATATGATAGCAAAATAAACAACGTATTCTCGTGCAGGTATTCCCCAGAAATTCATATAACCTGTGTCATTGAGCATATTGGTGTAATTGCCTGTTAAAATGTCAACGGCAGGATTGGAAAGACTTGTGGTTTTCAGATATAATGGTACAAATATTGGCACAAGACAGACAGCTCCTGCAAGTATGGTCTTTCTGCAAAACATTGAAAGAAACATAACAATACTTGCGGTGAAAAGCGCATAAACAAGTTTTGCGGCAAATACTGCAACTAGATATCCGCCAAAGCTCATATTCGCCGAACTTAGTTCAAAACCGCTCAGATATTGCAATGGCATATCAAGTTTAAAGCCGTTTGTATCGTAAATAAAAAGAGTTATAATATCCACAGTGTAAATTATCAAAACAAGAATTATTACAGCAACAAAGCCGGTACAAAGCTTGAAAAGTGAGAATTTCCTCACGCCCGTTTTGGTTATTCCAAAGCTTTTTATCCTGCCGCTTTGTATCTCTGATGAAAAAATGCTGAAAAGAAGCAAATAAACGCCGAATGGTATCAAAATTTCCGATGACATATAGTTTTCAAAGCCGTCAGCGGCTCTGGTGTCAATGATATCGTCCGACTTTTTTAGGTCTGTTATCACGGCGTTGTAATCGCTGATGAGCTTGTCGGAAAGCTTCAAAGAATACTCATCCGTAACGCCACGTCTTGCATTTCGGCTGTAACCTCGCACACGCTCGGAAATGAGCTTCAAAGCATTTTGCTGGGAATATAGCTCTCCCTCAATAAGAGAAAACATACTGTCAAGTCCTGCGCCTGCTTGTGAATTTTTCTGAGAGAAATCTATTATCTTTTCCTCAAGTTCCACAGGCAATTCAGCCTGCTTTACACCGCCTGTGTTGTGGTTATTCTGATAGTCGTTTATCTCGTTGTTAAGAGCGTTTTGCTCATCAGCAAGCTTTTGAGCGTCTTGGCTTACAGTTTCCGAGCCGCCTTTAAGATAGGTCATGTATTTTTCGCCATAAGCATAAGAAGGTCTGAGTACAGATATCAAAAAGGCGCAGGAAAGCAAAGCCAGCAATAAGCTTATCAAAGCTGACTTCGCCATATCTTTTCTTATCATAAATCTGAGAAGTTTCAAATCGTCACACCTCAAATATCAAGCTCTTACATTTCTGACTGTATCTCTGCATATGTATCATAATCCCATTCGCCGTTTGAAATAAACTTGTGCAGTTTAAAATCTTTATCCACAAGATAAGCGGCTGTATCAGCGTCGGGATCATAGGTCGAAAGCAGGAAATAATCCTCACAGTTATTGAATATCGTCATATAGTCGATATACTCATAGCCGTAAAAATACTTTTCATTGAGCTTAGCATCATCAATTATCTTCTGCGGTTTATTATCGTTATCAAGATAATAAAGCACATACTGATACATTTTGCCATTATCATTTGGCTCACGAACAAGCACTATCATAGTGTTATTGAAATACTGAAAATATCTTACAAAAGATTTGTCTTTAAAAGTGCAAACTGTGTCACTTTTTTCATTATCCTCATTATACCTATACAGCTTGTTTTTGCCATTAGAGTAATACACATCTCCGTCGGCCGGATAATACATATACGGCGTATTTTCGCTTATCTGAGAGCCAACATCAATGCCTGTATCCTTGACGTTCTGAGGGTCTGAAAGTGGAGCTATAAATAGGCGGACTGTATCCGTCTTTGGGCAAAGCCTTGTAAAATAAAGCTTGCCGTCGCTTATGTAATAGGTATTGGCTTTTGTTATCTCGCTTTTGTCAGAGTTTTTGAGAGCGTATTTATATAGCGAATAGCCTGTGCTGAATCCGTTCTCGTCGGTCTCGTTCTTTTTGTATTTGCCCTCAACAAAATAGATATCTCCGTCTTTGTCCATAGACATACAGCCTAATATGCTGTCCTTTGGTGCAGAATACACTTCCGTGACTTCGCCGCTGTTGTAATCCACTGTGACAATACTGTAATCTTCTTTTTGCGTAGCAGAATTATACACTGACCTTACAGCGTATATAACGCCGTCATATATGGTATAGCAGGACAAGTTTGAATACTCTTGAAGCTTGACCTTTATCATTGCAAGGCTGTCGGATTCGATATCATATTCTGCAATGCCGTCATAGGTTTTGTAATACACAAAATTGTTTGCAAATGCAGTAGAAGAAGCTTCAGGACACAAAAGGTTTGTGGGAGAAGCAGAAAGTTCTTGTTGACCCTTTTCAGAAGAAACCGCCTTATCGGATTTTGTGCCAAGAGAAATGAAAAGTGTAACTGCAACTGCGGCAATTGTAACTGCGGCTGTTGCGATAATAATTTTAGTTTTCATAATTCACACTCAAGTTCTATTATTGACTATCAACGGAAAGCGTTGTGCTGTAATTGCCATGTACCTTATCATTATAAATATGTACAGTTTTTACTAACTTTGAAGATGTACAACCTTTTAACCCAAACGAATGCTCAATTTTACCTGTGTCAGAATGAGATGATCCACAACCAGTACCACCAACAGAGGCACTTGCATAAACATAACCGCTGTATTTACAATTTGGATTGTAAACATTGTTATTGTTACTTGATGTCCTAGTCCAAGCTTGACCAGCTACAGTTGAATTTGTTCTTATTCCTGTTACAAAACATGAAATATAAGCATTTGAGCCAGAACCACCAACTGCTCTGCCGTATTTTATGGCTTCATACGCACTAGCCCCAATAGCCATAGAGCTCATCATCATAACAGCAGCACCCATAGCTGCGATCCTTTTTACGATCTTTTTCATATTAAACGTCCTTTCTTATTATAACATCCAAATATTTGAATGTCAATGTTTTGTTTTTTGATTTTGGATTATATAAATTTTATTACTGCATTGGAATCACCTGTCCTTTCTGTGCACAGCCTATTATTTTAGCAGGACGCTGTGCTACTATAAATCGTAATGGTCTCATAATCAGAACCGTTATAAACCTTTGCGATTGTTTTAAGGCGGTATGTACCGCTGCTTAAAGACTCTTTGGAATTTGAAGAAATCGCATACCAACTGTTGAATGTTTTTGCTCAACTACTGTATTTATTCCATGAAGATCCATTTTTTCTTCTGAAGTGTTTGAGTTATAACGATTTTAGTAGTTGTACCTGAAATACCACGTACAGTGGATTTACAAGTTGCAGCCTTGTTGGAGATTGACAATGTACCTGATATTTTATCTGTGTATAAATAACAAACAGAAATGTCATCGTCAGAAGGCGTTTGCAGTTCGGGTTCGGCAAAAGCTGTAAGTGATAGGCATAGCATAATAACAACCGATATAATTGTAGATATCACTTTTTTCATATATGTAAGTTCCTCCTTTCACAAAAAATAGGTGCAAGAGATTTATTTTCTCCTACACCTACTATGACAATGAAAATTGTTTGTTTGTGATATGTTTTTATTAATTTACTTTATTTTTGTGGATTCACACAATTCCAACACAGACCGTTTGTCTAAGTTGCTGCATATTTCAAAAATATATTTACCATTGTCCCATATAAATGTATGATCATGATCTGTATTATGAACTAGATATTCTTGTCCGTTTTCATCTGTATATGATTCAAATGTTGACTGTTCATTATCATAATTACTAAGATATGCATCTTTTGTGTATTGTTCAAAAAAGATATAATCATCATCCTTGAAGTATGTTATTATAATTGAATTTTCCATTTTATCATAGTCGACTTGTTTAAATCCATTTGGAAGTGAAGATATATGATATTCCTCGTCAATCGAATGCGGATATGAATTCTCAATTTCACTGTCTGCTATAATCTCCGTATGGTCTGAAAAAATATTCATAAAGAAATCACAAACTGCCTCTCTCACAGCTTTTACGCTAAGCGAAGAAAATGATAGGATCAACAATGCTGCAACACAACAAGCAACACGTCTGCCGGTCGTGCATATCAGAGTAAAATAGGGCTTTTCTCTGTGTTTTATAAGTTTGTTTATTTTTTTATTGTACTTTTCCGAAAATTCATATCGTTTGTCTACTTCAAGAGTTTCAACATAATCATCCAATCTGGCATCTACGACTTCATCGAGAGCTTTTGAAAAATATGAAAAATTATTCATGTTATAAATCACCCTTTTCAAGTAATATCTTCAATCTGTTTTTGGCATACTGCAGACGTTTTCTTGCTGTGGCAGATGTAATGCCAAGCGTTTTTGAGATTTCAGAATATTCAAGTCCACACGAAAACTTTAAATAAAGAATCTCTTGATCGTCAACTTTCAGTTTCTTTATGCAACCTTTCAAAAATTCAAATTCGTAACATGACATATTTTCATTTACAAAATAAGAATCATCATCGTAGGAAACCGTCATTAAATTTTCTTTTTCCTTTTTAGATATATTCTTTGCCATGTTCCTACTAGTTATGACAATGTAATAATCCAATTTGTGATATTCTAAATGTTTAATTTTTTGAAAACATTTAGCCAACGATAAAAAAGTGTCAGAAGTTGATTCCTCAGCAAGTTGTTCATTTTTTAATATATTCAAGGATATTGCATGAACTTTATTTTTGTATTTATTATACAGCTTTTCAAAAGCCTTTTTATCTTTTTCATCATCGATCAATGCCATACACACGCCAAGCATTTCATCACATCCTATATACTTTATAATGTATCAAGTATAACATTATTTATGTATAAATTCAAGGGGGATGTTTTGTAGAAGTAAAATCTTGTTGATTGTGAAATGTTTGTTAACATCAACACGGAAGTTGAAATAGCCCATAAATTGCTTGACTTTTAAAAGGGGATATTGTATAATATAATAGTGTATTTATAGCATAGTATATTTTTTAACTTTTTCCTGCCATAAATTCTGGCAGGAGAATAAATAAAGGTGGATTGAAACATGGGATTATTTGATAAAATATTCGGCAACTATTCTAAAAAAGAGCTTGCCAAGATCGAGCCTATAAAGAATAAGGTACTCGAGCTTGAAAGTAAGTATGCCGATATGTCTGACGAGGAGCTGGGCGGACAGACTGCCATTCTGAGGGGCAAGCTGGACGAGCTTTCAACTCTTGATGACGTTCTTCCTGACGCTCTTGCGGTTTGCCGTGAAGCTGCGTTCAGAGTGCTTGGCAAAAAGCCTTACCCTGTTCAGATAATCGGTGCTATCGTTCTTCATCAGGGACGTATCGCCGAAATGAAAACAGGTGAAGGTAAAACTCTCGTTGCTTGTCTGGCGGCTTATGCTAACTCCCTCACAGGAAATGGCGTTCACGTTGTAACAGTAAACGACTATCTTGCTAAGTTCCAGTCTGAGGAAATGGGCAAGGTGTTCCACTTCCTGAACACTTCTATCGGCGTTGTGCTTACGGGCATGAACAAGGAGCAGAAGAGGGAAGCTTATAACGCTGATATTACATATGGTACAAATAACGAGTTCGGATTTGATTACCTCCGTGACAACATGGTTATCTATAAGAAAGATAAGGTTCAGAGAGAGCACGCTTTCGCTATCGTGGACGAGGTGGACTCTATCCTCATAGACGAAGCAAGAACTCCGCTTATCATTTCAGGTCAGGGCGACAAGTCAACAAAGCTTTATTCACTTGCTGACAGATTTGCAAAGACACTGAAGCCTGTTACAGTTGTTGAAATGGACGATAAGGCAGATAACGACCTTCTGGACGGCGACTATATCATCGACGAAAAGGCTAAGACCGCAACTCTTACAAAGAGCGGTGTTAAGAAAGCAGAAAAGGCGTTCAACGTTATAAACCTTATGGATGCTGACAATATGACCCTTGCTCACCACATCAATCAGGCTATCAAGGCAAACGGCGTTATGAAAAAGGATATCGACTACGTTGTTAAGGACGGAGAAGTTCTTATCGTAGACGAGTTCACAGGCCGTATCATGCAGGGTAGACGTTTCAATGACGGTCTGCATCAGGCTATCGAAGCAAAAGAGGGCGTTGAGATAGCAAGAGAGTCAAAGACTATCGCTACTATAACATATCAGAACTACTTCCGTCTTTATGGCAAGCTGTCAGGTATGACAGGTACTGCTCTTACTGAGGAGGACGAGTTCAGAGAGATCTATAAGCTCGATGTTATCGAGATACCGACAAATAAGCCTGTTATCAGAATTGACCACCCAGACGTTGTTTTCAAAACAGAAAAGGGCAAGTTCAATGCTGTTATCGAGCAGGTGATAGAGTGCCATAAAAAGGGACAGCCGGTACTCGTTGGTACTGTTTCCGTTGAGAAGTCAGAGTATCTTTCAAGACTGCTGAAAAATAAGGGCATCAAGCATGAAGTGCTTAACGCTAAGCACCATGACCGTGAGGCTATGATAGTTGCACAGGCAGGTAAATACGGTGCTGTTACTATCGCTACCAACATGGCAGGACGTGGTACTGATATCATGCTTGGCGGTAATGCTGAGTATAAGTCCCTTGCAGACCTTCAGAAAATGGGCTATTCTGAGGAAGTGGCTGTCGAGGCAGCAGGTTTCTCAAATACTCAGGACGAGGAAGTTCTGGCTGCAAGAGCAGAATATAAGAAGCTCTATGCAAAGTATTCAGAAGAGGTAAAGGAGCTTGCAGAAAAGGTTAGAGAAGCAGGCGGACTTTATATCATCGGTACAGAAAGACACGAGTCAAGACGTATCGACAATCAGCTCAGAGGACGTTCAGGCCGTCAGGGCGACCCGGGCGAAAGCACATTCTTCCTCTCACTTGAAGACGACCTTATGAGAATTTTCGGCGGCGAGAGAATAACAGCTATGATGGATACTCTCAAAGTTGACGAGAATACTCCAATACAGTCAAAAATGCTCACAGGTGTTATCGAGTCCTCACAGAAGAAGATAGAGGGCAGAAACTTCAACATCAGAAAGAACGTCCTCAACTACGACGACGTTATGAACACACAGCGTGAGATAATCTATAAGCAAAGACAGCAGGTGCTTGACGGAGAGGATCTCCATGAAAATATCCTCGGCATGATAAAGGAGTTTGTTGAGGATTCTGTAAATATGTATATCACTGACGAGGACGTTCAGGATAACTGGAACCTGCAGGGCCTTAAGGACAGACTTATGGGCATAATCACAGTTGAGGACGACTTCAACTATACCCCACAGGAGCTTGACGAGATAACAAAGAAGGATATCGTTGACCTCCTTGAAGACAGAGCTTTGAAGATATACGCAAAGCGTGAGGAAGACTTGGGTCAGGAACTTCTTCATGAGATAGAGAGAGTCGTTTTGCTTAAAGTTGTCGATACAAAGTGGATGGCACATATCGACGATATGGACGAGCTGAAAAAGGGTATCGGTCTGCGTTCATACGGTCAGAAGAACCCAGTAGTCGAGTATCGTATGGAAGGTATGGATATGTTCGACGATATGGTAGCTTCTATCCGTGAGGACACTGTAAGAATGTTGTTCACCATTCAGGTAAGGAAGAACAGCGCCGCTCCAAAGAGAGAGGACGTTCTCAAGCCGGGCGAGCATCATAACATGACTGTAAGAAAGGCTAAAAAGCCGGGCAGGAACGATCTGTGCCCATGCGGAAGCGGCAAGAAGTATAAGAACTGCTGCGGTGCTGGAAACGGTGTACAGGCTGACGAAGCCGAGCAGGCAGAGAATAGCTCTGACAGCTCTGAGAAATAAAAACAATATGCAGGACGGTGAAAACAGCCGTCCTGTTTTGGATATAAGAATAATAGGAGTGTAGTGAAATGTCAACAGCATTTAAAAGCGCAGATATACTTCTGCCTAAGAACGCCGATATGTCAAAGTGGGCAGTGGTTGCCTGCGACCAGTATACCTCTGAGCCTGAGTATTGGGCTGACGTGGAAAAGATAACAGAGGGTGCAAAAAGCGCACTTAACCTTATCCTGCCTGAGGTCTATCTGGAGGACGATAACGTTGATGAAAGAATAGCCGACATACATAAGAATATGGACAGCTATATCAGCGAGGGCGTTTTTGAAGAGTATAAGGACGCTATGATATACGTTGAAAGAACACAGTCTGACGGAAAGGTCAGAGCAGGCATCGTTGGCGCTATCGACCTTGAAGAGTATGACTACCGCAAAGGCTCGAAGTCTGCCGTAAGAGCAACAGAAGCCACAGTTGTGGAGAGAATACCGCCTAGAATAAAGGTAAGACGTGGCGCACCTGTTGAGCTGCCGCATATCATGATACTCGTTGACGATACAGAAAAAAACGTTGTTGAGCCGCTTGAAGCCCACAAGGGAGAAATGAAAAAGCTCTATGACTTTGACCTTATGAAAAAGGGTGGTCATATCGCAGGCTATCTTATTGAAAAGCCTATGCAGGAAAAGATAATAGCCGCACTTGAAAAGCTTGGTGATATCGACGCTTTCAATACAAAGTATGGTCTTAAGGAAACTTCACCGCTCGTTTACGCTATGGGCGACGGCAACCATTCTCTTGCTACTGCAAAGGAGTTTTACGAGGAGCAGAAGAGAGAGAACCCTGATAAGGACATGAGCAATGCTCTTTGCAGATATGCCCTTGTGGAGATAGTGAATCTCCATTCGCCTGCACTTGAATTTGAAGCTATCCATAGGATAGTTACAGACGTTGATACAAAGGCTCTTATGAGCGAAATGACAGCGGCTCTTGAGCTTTCCGAGGAAAAGACAGAGCAGGCAATAGTTGTCTGCGACAATGGCGAGGAAAAGACTCTCTATATACATAAGCCGACTTCAAAGCTCACTGTCGGCTCATTGCAGAATTTCCTTGACATCTATATCAAGGAAAAAGGCGGCAAGGTGGACTATATCCACGGTGCAGAGGTCATAAGAGAGCTTTCCGCAAAGGAAAATTCCATAGGCTTTATGCTCCCTGACATGGGCAAGGAAGAGCTTTTCCCTACAGTTATCGTTGACGGCGCACTGCCAAGAAAAACGTTCTCCATGGGTCATGCCGAGGATAAGAGATTTTATGTTGAGGCAAGGAAAATATTGAAATAGAAAAAAATAAAGAAATGTTGAAATAGAAAAATCGTAGACAATATATTTTAAAAGGAGTTTTTACGATGATAATTGAAGAAGTCAAAAAGGAACTTACAGGACATATCATTCCCTTCTGGAACAAGCTGAGAGATGATGAGAACGGTGGATTTTACGGTTTTATGAGCTATGACCTCAAGCTGGATAAGCAGGCTGATAAGGGCGTTATCCTCCACGCAAGAATACTTTGGTTCTATTCAAAAGCGTATATCACTCTGGGCGATAAGACACTTCTTGACAACGCACGCCACGCTTACGAGTTTATCAAAAATCACTGTATCGACTATGAGTACGGCGGAGTTTATTGGATGATGAACTATAAGGGCGAGCCTGCCGACACTATGAAGCATACATACAACATCGCATTTGCTATCTATGCACTGTCATGCTACTATAACGCAAGCGGAGATAAAGAGGCTCTTGAGCTTGCCTATAAGCTTTTCCACGACATCGAGAACAACACTCTTGACGAGTACGGCTACAGAGAAGCTTTCGACAGACAGTGGAACTTGGTATCAAATGACGCTCTTTCTGAGAATGGCTTGCATGCTGATAAGACAATGAACGCTATCCTCCACCTTATCGAGGCTTATACCGAGCTTTATAAGGCAGACCACAACGAGGAAGTTGCTAAAAGGCTTAAATTCCAGCTTGGTCAGATGAGAGATATTGTTTATACTCCTGAAACAAACGCTCTGAAAGTTTTCTTTGACACAAAGTTTGACCTTGTGGGAGATATCCATTCATTTGGTCACGATATCGAAGCAACATGGCTTATGGACCTTGCCTGCGATACTTTGGGTGACGAGGAGCTTAAAAAGCAGTTTGCTGAAATGGATCTTAAGATCTCTCATAATATTCAGAACATCGCCCTTGATAACGGCGCACTGAACAACGAGCGTGAGAACGATAAGATAGACAAGAAGCGTGTATGGTGGGTAGAGGCAGAGTCTGTTGTTGGCTTTATCAACGCTTATCAGCACAGCGGAGAAAAGAAGTTCCTTGAAAGTGCAAGAAGCGTTTGGGAGTACATCAAGGCTGAGATAATCGACAAGAGAGAAGGCTCAGAGTGGTATGCCGAGGTTTCCTATGACCATAAGCCACATGATTGGAAAGAGATAGTAGGTCCATGGAAATGCCCTTATCATAACGGCAGAATGTGCATGGAGGTCATCAACAGAGGCGTGGACTTCTGATGTTCAGGTATGAAACACACCTGCATACCGCCGAGGGAAGCGCCTGTGCCTCTGCAAGCGGAGCAGAGCAGGCAAGGCGTTATAAAGCCCTAGGCTATGACGGGATCATCGTCACCGATCACTTTTTCAACGGCAACTGTGCTGTCACCAACTTTGACAGTTGGGAGGACAGAGTGAACAAGTTCTGCAAGGGTTATGAGAATGCCAAAGAAGAGGGTGACAAGATAGGTCTGAAAGCTTTTTTCGGTCTGGAGTATTCCTACTTCGGTGCAGACCTTTTGACCTATGGTATCGACAAGGACTTTCTTCTTGCCAATGATAACATCAGTGATATAAGCTTTTATCAGTTTGCCGACAGAGTGCATAAAGCAGGGGGAGTGTTAGTCCATGCCCACCCTTTTCGTGAGGCGGATTGGTATATCCATGAAATAAAGCTCCTGCCAAAGTGGATAGACGGCGTTGAGGTCTATAACAGCGGCAACGGCAAAGAGGTCTATAATCAGCGTGCAAAGTGGTATGCCGAGCAGTTCGGCTTTGCACAGACGGGCGGTACGGACAATCACCACCTGTGGGTGGAGGACAGCCGTATCAGCGGTGTTGCAACTGACGAGCCGATCAATTCCATAGAAGATTACATAGAATTTCTCCGTGACGGAAAGCTTACCCCGATAATTCCGGAAAAGCCGGCTGAAACATAAAACATAAATAAAAACTTCAATGACATTTTTTTGCCATTGAAGTTTTTTTTACTATGAAATTTTGCTTTCATTTACCGAAACATCGTCGGAATAAGATTCCGATTCAGCGGCAGAATCGTCGGGAACACGAATGTAAGTATCTACGGCGACGAATGTGTTTTCATCAACATAATTAAATGCTAAAGCGAAAGCATTTTCATGTTTTCCATAGTCAAATTCAATTAGTATCTGATCTCTTGCTTCGTGATAGGTTTTAATAGTATATGTTCTGGTTTCAGACCACATTTTTATCGTATCCTGCTTTGCGGTCTCGTCATAAAACGTAAACAGCTTATTGCAAAGATATTCCGAATCTCCGCTGTATTTCAGAGTGTTGTTTTCTCCTATTATAAAATAATCTTTGCTTGTATCTCCGTTTGGATAATATTTTCCCATATTCAGCGTTGGTTCCTGATAGGTATCGTCATGGGGACAGCTGTAGTTAAAGGTATTTATTCCGCTTTCATCATCTTCAGGTTCATCAGAAGAAACTATGTTCTTTATGCCAAAATACCAAAAACAAAATATAAATGCAACGGCAACAATTACCCATATTATTATACCAACGTGTTTAGCTTTCATAGTTGTACCCCCATATAATTTTCAAATTAAATATCCTATGTTTAAATTATACAGTTTATGATTATAATTGTCAATGGGCAAAATAAATAACAAAAAACAAATTTTGTATATATAGTCACATTTCAACAGAACTTTGTGCGTTTATCTAATTTTATTATTCCTATTGACAAATCCACATTAATGAGCTAAAATATAAATGTTATTATTTTATATGGTGAGAAAGGAAAACCAAAATATGAAAATCAAAAGACTACTTGCGGCAGTGCTTTCCCTTGCAATGGGCGTATCAATGATGACAGCCTGTGGCAGTTCGGACAGCTCCTCAAAGGCTGAAAACGATTCTTCAGCTACAGAAAATACTCAGAAGCATACCGATGACCCTATGACAGTGACCACTGCAAAAGACCTTGTGGCTCAGATGAAAGTGGGCTGGAATCTTGGCAATACCATGGACGCCACAGGCGGCTCGGGTCTTGACGCTGAAACCTCATGGGGAAATGTGGAAACCACAAAATTGATGATAGACCAAGTCAAGGACGCAGGCTTCAACGTGTTCAGACTTCCTGTTTCATGGGGTACTCACATGGACGAGAACTATACAGTTGACGAAGCATGGATGAACAGAGTTCAGGAAATTGTCGATTACGGTATCGACAACGGAATGTTCGTTATCCTCAACACCCACCACGAGGAGTGGTATATGCCTAAGAAAGACCGTGCCGATAAAGATGTCGAGCAGCTCAAAGCCCTCTGGAAGCAGATATGCGACAGATTTCAGGGCTATGACGAGCACCTCATTTTCGAGGGCGTGAACGAGCCTAGACTTAGAGGCGAGGGCAACGAGTGGATAGGCGACGCTGAGTCAAGAGAGGTTGTAAATCAGTACGCAAAGGCGTTTGTTGAAACTGTCCGTGCTTCTGGCGGAAACAACCCTAACAGATGTATAATGGTAACACCATATGCCGCATCATCAACAAAGCAGAATATGGAGGCTTTGGAAGTTCCGCAGGGCGACGATAAGATAATAGTTTCTATCCACGCTTATCTACCATATTCATTTGCACTTGATACCGCAGGCACAGACCAGTATACAAGTATCGACTCTTCTATCACAACACTCTTTACCGATATCAATGAAGTGTTCCTCAGCAAGGGAATACCTGTAATAATCGGTGAGTTCGGCTCTGTAAATAAGGTTAATACAGAAGCGAGAGTTCAGTGTGTAAAGGATTATCTCAGCACCGCAAAGCAGTACGGCGTACCATGCTGTTGGTGGGATAACGGCACAAGAATAGGAAACGGTGAGAACTTCGGACTTCTCAACAGATCCGAGGGTGGCTGGTATTTCCCTGAAATAATCGACGCTATCATGGAAACAGTAAATAGCTAAAAAATCAAGGACGGAAGCGATTCCGTCCTTTTTTTGTGTGCGCAAATTATGTGCAATTTTTGTGGGGCGAATTGATATCTTGCGAGCGGTGGGCAATCTTGCGGTAAACGGGCGAACGCTGTTCGCCCCTACAAAAATTTATATTATTATCGTTTTTTATCAATACATTTATGTAGGGGAGCGGCGCAATTTTTTTGTGTAGGGGACGGCGCCCTCGACGTCCCGCCACTCTCGTTCGTTTCAATCACAAACTGTTTTGTTCATTAAACGCCACAAAAAAAGGACGACCCCAAGTCGTCCTTTTTCATATCTATTCCCCTGAAAGGGTCTTTTTCATTGCAATGTGCGGACAGTATTCGTCCTTGTAAACATCACCATATGCCGTGTAGCCAAGCTTTTCATAGAAAGGCTGTACTCTCGTTTGCGCCGATAAGCCGACTTCCTTGTAGCCCACTTTTTCAGCCTGCTTTTCAAGGGCTTCCACTATCATTCTGCCAAGATCTCTGCCACGATATGCCTTTCTCACGCAGATGCGTCCAATGTGCGCCTCACCGTTTTCGTCAAACAGCCTGCCTGTTGCAATGGGATATCCTCCTGTGTAGATAACAGCATGATAAGCCTCATGGTCGATATCGTCAAATTCGTTCACAAAGCCCTGCTCCTCAACGAATACCTGCTGTCTTATGAGCCTGGCGTCTGCGTTGTTTGCAAGCCCTTTTGCGATCTTTATGGTGTAATTATCCATTATATCAGCCCCCAAGACGTATCATTTCGTCGATACATTTTCTTGCAGAGGTTATCTCCTCGTCTGTCATTTTTATCTCAAAACCGCCGCCGTTGCCAATGCCCTCGCAGGTCTTGTAAACGTCCATAAGAGTGGTGAGCTTCATGTTAGGACAAAGTATCTTCTTTGAGAGTATGTAAAACTCCTTCTCAGGGAATCTGTACTGCAAATGCTCAGCAATAGATATCTCAGTGCCTATGATGAACTCCTTTGCGTCAGACTCAGCCGCAAAATTCATTATGCCGGAAGTCGAACCAACATAATCAGCCATTTCGCTTACAGCAGGGATACACTCAGGGTGACAAAGCACCAGTGCATCAGGGTGAGCCGTCTTAGCCGCTATCATGTCAGCCTTTGTTACCGACGCATGAACAGGACATCCGCCCTGCAAAAGCATTATATCCTTTTCAGGACAGGCTTTTTTTACGAATGCACCAAGATTGCAGTCAGGAATGAACAGTATCTTGTCAGCGTCCATGTTCTTTACTATCTTCACCGCAGACGAGGAAGTAACGCAAACGTCGCAAACCCTCTTGAGTGCGGCTGTGGTGTTTATGTAGCATACTACCTTTCTGTCAGGCTCCTGTGCCTTTATCATTTCTATCATCTCAGGTTCCATTTGCTCTGCCATTGGACAGCCTGCCGATGGATTTGCAAGATATACGTTCTTGTCAGGGTTGAGCATTTTTGCCGCCTCAGCCATAAAATGCACTCCGCACATAAGTATATTCTTGTTTGAGACCTTCTGCGCCTCAACGCTTAGCTTGTATGAATCACCCGTAATATCTGCTATCTCCACTATCTCCTTAGCCTGATAGCTGTGCGCAAGTATACAAATATCGTTTTCTTTCTTTAACTGAAGAATTTTTTCCTGTACGTCCTTAATCATATCCAGATCATGCCTTTCGACCTTTGAAAAGCATATCCTCCTTTCGGTGTTTCGGCATTTGCCGAAAGATTTATACCATATTATTATAGTATGATATAGACATTTTGTCAAGGGCATTTGTACCATACCGCCCATACCACTTGACAAATTCATCAACAGGGTGTATAATCAACAGTGTTGACAATCAACTGCCTTGACATTTGGAGGAATAACAATGAACGATAAAACAGCCCAGCGTTTTGGAGAAGTTTTCAGACGATTTTTTGAAACAGGATATATGGACGACCTTGCAGAGCTTTTTCAGGGCGAAAGCAAAGTGATAGTCTATCTTAGCACAGCCGAGGGCATAGTCTACCCCTCAGACATAAGCCGTGACCTTATGATATCACGTCAGCGAGCAACGTCAGTGCTCAGTGCAATGGAGAAAAAAGGCTTTGTTAGCCTTGTGCGTGACCCTGAGGATAAACGCCGTGTGCAGGTGAAACTCCTCCCAAAAGGTGAAAAATCCATTGAAGAAAAGCAGCAGCGTCTTGAAAAATATTTCAGCGTGTTCGTTGACGCACTGGGTGAGAAAAATCTCAAAAACCTCCTTGACAGCTCCGAAAAAGCTGTCGAGGCACTTGAACATACAATGAAGGGCAACTCTCAGAAAGTCTGAGGTGCGGAAAGGAAACTGCCATGAACATTTATAACGAATTTAGAAAAACGGCAATAAACCGCTATAGCAAGACCGCTCTCGTGATGATGAACGACGAGGGTGAAACAAAGGAATATACATTCGGACAGACTTTGCAGCAGGCAGATATTTTTTGCAGCCGCCTGAAAGCCATTGGCGTTGTGGCAGGGGATAGGGTCTGTATCGCCTCTGAGGGCAGACCTGAGTGGAATATCGCATTCCTCGCCTGTGCAAAGCTTAACGCAACAGCCGTCCTTTTGGATTATTCGCTTCCTGCGGCAGAGCTTGTCGCACTGGTGAAAAAGTCACAGCCTGTGTGCGTTGTCGCTTCTCAAAAGGCGGCAAAGAAGCTTACAAGCGTGAAAAATATGCCTGTTCTCGATATCCAAGACCAGCTTGACAGACTTGATGGTTCAGGGGAAAATATACTCCGCCAAGGTGAAGTAGGCGACCCTGATATCGCAGTGATAATCTTCTCAAGCGGTACGACAAGGACAGCCTCAGGCATCATGCACACCCATGATTCTCAGATAAATTCCTGCAAAATGGTCTGCCAGTGCAACGGCATAACCGATAACGAACGCTATCTCGGAATCCTGCCAAACAGCCATATCTACGGACTTTTTGCACAGGTCTTAGCCCCTCTCCTCACAGGTGGAACAGTGTGCTTTATTGAGTCTCTCTCCGCAAAGGGTCTTTCCACAGGCTTCCAAAACTTCAAGCCGACGGTTTTCCCGGGCGTGCCAAAGGTCTATGAGCTTTTGAAAACCCAGATAATGCAGCAGATCAACGCAAGCAAAGTATCTTCAGCGCTTTTCAAGAAAATGTTTCCTGTTGCACTTCATCAGCGTAAGATCTACGGCATAAACAGCGGCAAAAAGATCTTCGCAAAGATACACAAAGCCTTGGGCGGTGAGCTTAGATTTCTCTGCTCCGCAGGCTCGCCAATGTCAAAGGATACATTTGATTTCTTCTACGGCACAGGCTTTAATATTGTGAACAACTACGGTGCGACCGAAACGAGCATACCAACTATCGGCACATATGGCAAGCACGTTTATGCTGACACCTGCGGCAAGCCATATCCTGATATAAAAGTTAAAATCGACCGCAGCGGTGAGCTTCTCATAAAGTCACCTTATATGATGATAGGCTACTATGGCGACAAAAAGTCCACAGATGAAGCTTTCAATCCTGACGGCTGGTTCAAGTCAGGCGACCTTGCAAAATTCGATAAGCATAAAAATATCGTCATTCTCGGCAGATGTAAAGAAAATATCGTCCTATCAACAGGCAAAAAAGCCGCTCCTGACGATATCGAACAGGTCTATAGGGGCATCGAGAGCGTTGATGAACTTATAGTCTGCGGAGTGCCTGCGAAAGAGGGAAGCTATGACGAGGTGCACGCCTTTGTGGTCTGTGCTGAGGATAAGCGTGAGCAGACGGAAGAAAAGCTAAAAGAGATAAGCTCCTCCGCAGGTCAGGCAATGAAACTCAGCGGCATACATTTTGTGGATTCTATACCAAGAACAGCTATCGGCAAGCCAAAGCGTTATCTGCTGAAGAAAATGGTCATGGAGGATAACCTTGACAGCCTTACAAAGCAGGCGAAAAATAGTATCGACCCGTCGGATATCCCGTCAATGGTGAGAAACGCCGTGGCAAAAATAGCACACGTTCAGCCGAATGAAGTCAAGCTCAGTACAAAATTTTTGCAGGAGTTCACCATAGACTCCCTCTCAGCTATCGAGCTTGCTTTGGAGATAGAGGAGTTCAGTGGTGTGCGTGTTGACGGCTGTATGGATAAGGATATGACAGTGGGCAAGCTTATCGCCCTCGTTCAAAACCCAAACCGCATAAAGCCGCAAACAGTGAGATCAATGCTCTATCCTCTGGACAAGAAAAAGATAGACTATCGTATTTACCGCTTTTACAGAAATCTTGTGACAGCGTTCTATGAAGTCAAGGTCACCAACGAGGAAAATCTACCTGATAAGGACGGTTATATAATCTGTGCAAATCACGTTTCAAATTTTGATTTTATCTTCCTCACCCTGAATTTCAGATACGAGCGTTTTGCAAAATTCTGCTGTATGGCGAAAAAAGAGCTTTTCAACGGCAGTTTAGCCAGCCGACTTATAGTAAGAATAGGCGGTATGGTGCCTGTTGACAGGGGCGGAAGAGTAGACGAAACAATGGCGTCTCTGCGTAAAAAGCTTGGTCAGAAATGGGGCGTGCTAGTTCACCCGGAGGGTACAAGAAGCAAAACTGGTGAAATGGGCAAGTTCAAAAGCGGTGCAGCCGTCCTTGCTATCGAAGCCAATGTACCTATAGTACCAGCCTACATCAAAGGCGGACACGAGATATTCCCACCAGACAGAAAGCTCCCAAGGCTTTTCAACTGGAAGCGCCTTAGCAAATATAAAGTAAAAGTCGTTTATGGTGAGCCTATTTATCCTAATGGCGAAACCCCCGAAGAGCTTATGGCGAAAGTCCGTGAAGCGGTTTTGGCTTTAAAGAACGAAGAGAACTGATTTAAAGTGAGGAGTGAGGAATGACAAATGAGGAATTAGGAATGAGGAATTAGCATAGCTGTGGTTTGAGATACTCCAAGAGGTAAGTTAATAAGACCATTAGTGAGTTAATTGTGCGAACGCAGTTCGCAATGAAAAAATCATCGCCGCAGGCGATACCTTCATTCCTCACTCCTCATTCCTCACTCTTTCCGTTTGACAAGTCGCAAAATATGTAGTATAATGTATTAATACGCTGATACGGTGACGTGTTATCGTAATATTTTGTTAAGGAATGAATATTTATGACTTTTGAGGAAGTAAAAAAGGTCACGGAGATCCTGCTGGAGTTCCTGCCTAATACACTGAAGCTTTTTGCATGGACCATCGTGCTTTCAATACCTGTGGGAGTGCTTGTGACAATGCTGAAAAAATGCCGCTTCAAGCCTATCTCGTGGCTGACAAATCTCTATATACTTGTCATGCGTGGCACACCGCTCATGCTTCAGATAATCGCTATCTACTATGCAGTACCGCTTATTATCGCAAGTGCTGCAAAGCAGGGCAAAACAGGCGGTGTATATGACGTGCTTACCAATATAAAAAACAACGAGAACTATATGTTTATCGCCCTTGTTACGGCATTTGTCCTTAACTATGCGGCGTATTTCGCAGAGATATTCAGAGGCGGTATCGAGGCTATCCCAAAGGGACAGTACGAAGCGGCTTCAATGCTCGGCATGACGAAAATGCAGACATTTTTTAGAATAATCCTGCCCCAGGTCACAAAGCGTGTTATCCCTGCCACATCGAATGAGGTCATCGTCCTTGTAAAGGATACCTCTCTCGCAAACGTTATCGCATTCGCTGAGATAACAATGAAGGCAAAACAGCAAATGAACCTGTACAGCTCAATAACACCGCTTTTTATCGCAGGCGCATTCTATTTCGTACTCAACGCTATCGTGACGGTGGCATTTGCCGTTATCGAAAATAAATTCGATTATTATAAATAAGGAGAACTCATATGGCTATTCTTGAAGTGAAAAATATTTCTAAAAGCTTTGACAGCCTTAGGGTGCTTAAAGATATTTCTTTTAACGTTGAGGTGGGCGAGGTAGTCGCAATAATAGGTCCGTCAGGAAGCGGTAAATCAACGCTTCTGCGCTGTATAAACCAGCTTGAAAAGGCAGACGGCGGAGAGATAAACGTTGACGGCGTGAATATGTTCCATACAGAAAATGGCAAGGCGGTGTATGCACCCTCTAAGACCCTCAGGGATATTCGCCTGAAAATAGGTCTTGTGTTCCAGAATTTCAACCTTTTTCCGCACTTTTCTGTAAATCAGAATATAATGGAAGCCCCTCTCCATGTCCTTAAACAGCCAAAAGCGGAAGCCAAAGCCAACTGCGAAGAGCTTCTGAAAAAAATGGGACTCGAAACTAAAGGCAAGTCTTATCCCTGCGAGCTTTCAGGCGGTCAGCAGCAGCGAGTATCTATCGCAAGAGCATTGGCTTTGAAACCGCAGATACTTTTCTTTGACGAGCCGACCTCCGCACTTGACCCTGAGCTTACAGGGGAGATATTAAAGGTAATAAAAGAGCTTGCCAAAGAGAAAATGACCATGGTCATCGTTACCCATGAAATGGCATTCGCCCGTGATGTGGCAAATCATGTTATCTTTATGGACGACGGCTATATCGTGGAGGAGGGTACTCCGGAGGAAGTTTTCGGTCAGACCCAGAACGAAAGAACAAAGCAGTTCTTGCAGAGATTCAATGACAGATAGGACGGGAAATTGTTGTAAAATATAAGAGATGATAACGTTTTCTGTGATTAATGCACAAAAGAAGTATGACAATATTGTTAGAAATTTCAACACTTTTTGGAATAAAAAAAGTGAAAACCCCTTGATTTTAGGAAGAAAGTCTGCTATAATAAGACTAGAATTGAATGACAATTCATAAAACTATATTCATATGGAGGAGATTAACGATGAAAATTTCTAAGATTCTCGCTGGTATGTCAGCAGCAGCTATCGTAGCTTCTATGGCAATGATCCCAGCATCTGCAGCAGGCACAAAGCTCAACGTAAGCGATGACCTTCTTGCAATCGGCAGACAGCCTCAGGATGACCTTTTTTCTGTATTCTTCAGAGGCGATGAGTCTGAGGGCAACGTAGTTAAGGACGGTATCTCTGATATCACAGCTGTTTACGGTGCATCTTTCACTATCAAGGTTGACAACAACGACTGGAACACGATCGGCGGCGGCGGATCCATCAACTTCAACGACACAAAGAACGGCTGGAACGCTAAGGATTGGGCTGGCGGCTCTTGGGTTGAAGATGATAAGCCAAAGGACACACTCTGCTACACAACAGACGAGGAAGGCACATACGTTCTTGAATACAAGAGCGAGACACCTCTCTTTGACGCAGTTGACGATGAGGAAAAGGGTTATGCAGCAGTTGGTATCAACAACTGGGCAGCAGACCTTAAGGGCATCGACGTTGTAGGTGTGAAGGTTCTCGGTGCTGACGGTAACGCTATCTACGAGGCTGGTTCTAACAAGGACAAGAAGGAAGTTCAGAAGAAGCCAGTAGCTGAGGAGTCAAGCTCTAAGACTGATTCAACAGCTTCAGGCACAGAGTCTAAGAAGGACGATTCTAAGAAGGACGACAAGTCTTCTGCAGCAGCTACATCTTCAAAGTCTGGCACAACAACAACAGCTACTTCTTCAGCAGCAGCTTCTGACAACGTAGCAGCTACAGGCGCAACAGCTGGTCTTGCACTCGCTGGCGTAGCACTTGCTGGTGCAGCTATCGTTATTTCTAAGAGAAAGTAATCTCTCACAGATAACACACTTGAATAAGTGAATTTATACAGAGCTTTCTGTCATTCGGGAAGCTCTGTTTTTTTGTTCGTTTGTGTAACCTGCACTAATTTGTAAACGATTTCTGTGCAAAACATATGAAATCATGTGCTTAAATTGTGCAAATAGTATATTGAAAATATGTGACAGTTGTGTTATAATACAAAAGTAAATATAGGTCAGGCTATGTGTATAGCATGACAATTAAACGGAGGTTATTAAAATGAAAAAGTTTTTAGCTTGCGCTCTTGCACTTACACTTACAAGTGCTATGTTCGCTTCTTGCGGCAGCTCTGATGATTCTTCATCAAAGGCTGAGGCAAAAACTACTACAACAACAACTACAGCTGCTACAACAACAGAGGCTACTACAACAACAGCCGCTCCTGAGTCAACAGCTGATTCAACAGCTGCTTCCGGCACAGAGTCTGAGGGTGAGGCTGCAAAGGATATTTCCGAAATGCCAGCTACTCTGAAGAACTATGAGGAGGCTTCTGTATATTTCAAGAAGGATATGGACGTTGCTTCTATCGTTGAACCTTTCGCTGAGAAGGATTACGAGAACGATGAGTCTCATGTAAATATCTCTGTTGAGGAGCTTGCAGGTATTCCAATGATCAAGGTCGAGACTCTCGATCAGGATAATGGCAACTACAAGATCCCTAAGATCAGATTCCACATGGAGAAGCTCTTCGAGGGTCAGGAAGCTGATCTTGAGAAGATCTTCACTATCAAGGCTGACGTAGTTACAAAGGCAGTTGGCGAGTTCACTGGTGACGACGGCACAAAATCACTCGTTCCTGGTAACTTCATGGGTGCATTCGTTACACAGCCTACAACAGGTGAAGGTGAAAACAGTTGGAACGACCTCTATGACTTCGGCGAGGCTGAGTGGACTTCTGAGTGGGGTTCCTATGAGCTTACAATGAGACCTGGTATCAAGGACGGCGCTACATTTGTAAACTCAACTGAACCACAGTATGTTTCACTTATGAGATGGGGCATTCCAAACCAGGCTGATTTCTACATTGCTGACCTCAGATTTGAGGACGAGGACGGTAACGTTATCGCTTGTGCAAAGTTTGGTAAATAATTCATTTCCATACATAAGAAAGGTGCAGATTTTCTCTGCACCTTTTTTTATGTGAATTTTACGCTTATCTCCCCTGATATCTCCAAGCTTTTTACCTTTCCGCCTTTGATTTTAGCCGAAAAATCCTGCCCTTTTATCTGTCCCGTGGCGGTGATATCTCCCTTGTCATTTTTGAGATACGTCACGCCTTTCTGCGAAATAAGCTTGTCAAGCACAGCGGCAGTCATTGTGACAGCGGAGCTTTCGGGTATGTTCCCTCGGTCAGTTTCGTAGGTCAAACCCTTGTATTCAAGTCGTGCGCTTTCTCCTGAGCAGGTTATCGCCATACCGCTGACAGTTTCTGGCGCAGTTATCTCACACTCCCACATATCTGCGCCCTCACGGGTGAAGCTTGCGACGTATTCCGTGCCGTCAATGGTGAACTCAGCCGGGGTCTTGTAATCCTCTGCCAGCTTTACGGGTTTGACTTCGGTGCTTTCACCGCATGAGCATAAGCCCATTACCGCCAAAATCGTGAGAAAAAATGCCTTTGTTCTTTTCATTTTGCCCTCCATTAAAAAAGACCCTCTTCATAAGAAGAAGGTCTTTGTTTTTAGTACAGCCTAGTCGGCGTTTTCAAGGTCATACAAAAATCGTGGCAAAGCGTCAATAACATCTCTTGCAATGATTCCACGCTCAGATCTTTTGTATCCTGCAAGTAGAGCCGTCGAGCCAAGTGTGAACGATCCAAGTGCCGCCGCATCGAGAGCATCGCACCCCTGAGCCACATAGGAGGAAACAATGCCTGCAAGCATATCCCCTGAGCCACCCTTTGCAAGCGCAGTTGTGCCTTCGGTGCAAAGATAAACTTTTCCACCGTCTACAGCAAAGGTGTCAGCCGATTTCGCAAGCACTGTCACACCATATTTTTCTGACAGCCTATATGCAAACCCAAGTCTGTCCGACATGACCTCGCCCACCGTCACGCCACAAAGCCTTGCAAGCTCCGCAGGGTGAGGGGTAAGGATAACTGTACTTTTCTTCTTCAACAGTACATCTATATTCGGACAAAGTGAATTTATTCCGTCAGCGTCCAAAACTATGGGTATCTCCGCATTTTCTATAAGCTCCGCCACAAGCTTCTCTGTCTGAGCCGTGTGACCAAGCCCACAGCCTATTAGCAAACAGCTTGCCTTTTCGCACTTTTTCAGTATCGCCTCCGCATTTTCAGCCACCATAAAGCCGTCCTTGTCGGTTTTCATTGCCGAGTATGTACATTCATACATACCAGCCGACAGGGAGTTGACTACGCTTTTTGCAGTGCAAAGCTCAAAAAGTCCCACGCCTGTTCGCATTGCCGCCATTGCTGAAAGCCCTGCCGCACCTATATAGCTCTCCGAGCCTGCCACGCTCACCACCTTGCCGAACGTGCCCTTGTGTCCGTCAGCAGGTCTAAAAGGCAGTGCCGCCCTTGCCTTTGTTACGTCAAAAGGCGTTATAACAGGGTATAGGGTATTCTCGCAACGCTCGTCAATACCGATATCTTTTACCAGAATTTCACCGCAAAAGTCCACCGCAGGCTGTAAATAAAGACCTAGCTTGCCACGATGAAAGGTCACTGTCACGTCAGCCTTGAACGACAGCTTGTCAGCCTGACCATTCCGTGCATTGACTCCCGACGGCAGGTCGCAGGCTATCTTCATGCCGTCACAATTTTTACAAGCTCTGAACACTGGCAGGATATTTTCACGCAAACTGCCATGAAAACCCGTTCCGAAAATGCAGTCCACAAGCACGTCAGCACCCTTGATAAAATCCAGCGCATTTTCAGCTTTCAGCACCTCTACGCTCTTATCAAGCCTAGCATACGCTGCCGAGGAGAGGTCAGTGTCAGGCTCACCACAGCATAGGACCACCGCAGGCTTGAGACCTTGTTCCGCAAGTAAATTTGCCGCCACAAGTCCGTCACCGCCATTGTTTCCCTTGCCAATAAGAAGCACTATCTTTGAGGACGCAGACGAGTTGCTCGCAATTACCTCCGCAAGCTGTGCCGCCGCATTGTCCATGAGCTGAGCAAGGCTCACGCCATATTTTTCAGCCTCATGCTCGCAAAATGTCATTTGCTCCACTGTTAATATCCTATCCATTTTTATCCTCCTTTTCATAAGCTATCACCACTGCCGAAGCGATATCCTTGATGTGGGAAAGTGACACCGCAAAGGTCAGCCTCCTATTTTCAGCCGCCAAAAGCGCATTCCCCGTAAGCTCCAGATAAGGACAGCCAAGCTCGTCACGCAAGCATGACACCTCGTTCAAGGCGAAGCCCTCGACCCCTGTGCCTAAAGCCTTTGCGAAGCTTTCCTTAGCCGCCCAATTCGCCGCCATGGATTCGTATGGGTTTTTCTTCTGTGAAAAAAGGGTCAGCTCCTTTTCGGAGTAAACCCTTTCACAGAAACGTCGGCTCTGACAGCTTTTTTTTATGCGTTCGATCTCAATAAGATCAGTTCCGACAAATATTTTCATTTTTATTTCCTCAGTGTTCTCGGAAGTGCAGGCTTTATAAGTGCCAGCATATCATCATCTGGTGTGAATATAACAGTTGTAAGTCCGAGATTTTTGTGGTTGAATGTTATGTAGTAGTCTGTAAGGCTATCGTCACAAGCGCAGGCAAGGACCTGTGTTGCGCCCTCAGGTACAGAGAAATTCTCGTCAGCAATGCCGAAATCTGTCGCACTGCCGCAACGGAATGTGATAAGGCGTTTTCTTGAACGCTGAGCCGTTATCTTGTCAACGTCTATTTCTCCGTTTGTGAAAATGTATTCATACTCCACATCGAGTTTTGTTGTAAGATAATAACCGCCATAAAGTGCGGCAGCGGCAAGAAAAATGCCTATTACAGAAAACTGCGTGCCGAAAGGGAAGATAAAACACAGTGCGGCAAGTGCCACGCTTGCTATCATGATGAAAATTTTCTGTATCTTATCGTTCTTTGTGGGAATCTTGCGAACTATCTGTTCCTTGAAGCTGTCCATTATTTGTCCTCCGTTTATTCAGTGCCGCTGAGAAGCTCTTTCATTACCCAGCCGCTTTTATTGTTGTATTTTACATATACCCATATGTTTCCGTCGCCGTCTGTTCTCTCGCCATAGCCGTTTATGGTCTTTCCGTCAGGTATCTTTTCTATCACGTCATATTTCTTTGACGGACCGTATCTGAGATTAAGATAAGAGGTGTCTGACTTTACAAGGAATGGGATAGAATCAGGGTATTTCACATCATCACCCAAAGGGAAAAGTGCGTTCTTTTTGAACTTTGTGGTGGTGGTCTTTTTGGTCGCCTTGGTTTCAGCGGCAGTGGTGGTGGTGGTGGTGGTCGTCCTCTTTGTTGCCGTTGCGATTATGTCAGGGTCGTAGCCCTCGTCAATGCTTACGTCTGGGTTTTCAAGTGTGCCCGCCGTCACAGAAGTGGTGGTGGTGTAGCCCTCGTAATCCTCATCGTCCTCATCATAATCGTCGCCCATTGTGGCGGTCTTTGTGGTCTCTATAACTCTCTGGACGGCAGTACCCGTGGTGGTCTCCTTTTCGGAGGAGCTTTCTGGAAGCATTGCCCCACATGACGCAAGCCCGAAAACCGCAGAACAAGCCAGCACAGCCGCAAGCAGTTTTGATCTCATTTTTTATATCCTCTTTTCAGAATTTACACAATTTTATTTTAAGCCAAGAAGCCTTTCTGCGTTGCCACCGAGAATTTTATCTTTGTTATCCTCGGAAATATTCAAGCGCAGTATCTTTTCTTTTATAAGGTAGGAACTGTCCCAAGGGCAGTCGCTTGCAAAAAGTATCCTGTCAGCCCCATGCTTTTCAACGATAGCCTGCATAAGCTCGTCAGGACACATACTTGTGAAAGCGGTGTCAAAATAAACTTCACCGTCAACGCCTGCCAAAACGTTACGCACCTGCTCCCACATCATGTTTGCACCAAGATGTGCAAGAATGACCTTGAGCTTAGGGTGCTTTTTTATCATGTTCAGCGCCCTCTCAGGTGTGGAGTGGATAAGGTCAGGGGAAACGCAGTCATAGCCCGAATGGAATATAACAGGCAGGTCAGCTCTTTCAATGGCGTCATATATCTTGTCCATGCGCTCATCATCTATCATAAAGCCCTGATAATCAGGGTGAAGCTTTATGCCGTGAAGTCCAAGCTCCTTTATGTGGGCTATCTCCTGCTCATAGTCCTCAGCGTCAGGGTGTATTCCACCGAAGCTTATAAATCTTCCGCCGTCTTGCTCAGCGCACCAATCGTTTATAACTCTCTGCTGAGTAGGCTTTGTTGCCACTGATAACAGCACGCCCTTGTCAATGCCCCATTCGTCAAAACGCTGTATGGTTTCCTCTGCAGTGCCTCTTGTGAAAGGAGTTATTCCACTGCAAGCCTGAAGCTTTTCAACAGCCTTTTCCGCTACCTTTGGATTAAAGGCGTGAACGTGAAAATCAATTACCATTTAAAACATCTCTTTCTGAAAATACTCTTCCATATGGTATTATACCACACTTTCAAGCTTCTTTCAACGAATATCGGCAATTTTCACAGTATTTTCATCTAGGGCTATTCCCAGCTTTTCCACACCTCAGGGCAGAAACCTACTGTGGCTTTCTTGCCGTTTCTTACGATAGGTGCGGCAAAAAGCTCGGGATAGTCAAGAAGCTTTTCTATTTTCTCCTCGGTGCTTCCAAGATATTTTATGAGCATTGCCTGCTCTCCCTTTGCCTTTGGGTCGATAAGCTTGTCGATATCGCCGACAGCCGCAAGCACTGAGCTTAGCTCGCCCTTGCTAAGCCCCTTTGTAGGCAGGTCAACAGATTGGAACTTTATTCCACGCTCTTTGAAATAACGCTCGGCCTTTTTTGTGTCAAAGGATTTTGACTTGCCGAATATCTGTATGTTCATGGGATTATCTCTCCGTTTCTGCATTCAAGAATGATAGTGAAAGGACCGTCATTGAGCAGTGAAACTTTCATGTCTGCACCGAAAACGCCCTTTTCTACCTTGCCTGTAATTTTCTCATCGCAGACCTTGCAGAAGTATTCATAAAGTCTGTTGGCTTCATCAGGCTTGCCTGCATAGATAAATGACGGGCGGTTGCCGTGGTGACAATCTGCATAAAGGGTGAATTGTGAAACGCAAAGAATATCTCCGCCAACATCATTTATAGAAAGATTTGTCTTGTCATTTTCGTCAGCGAAAATGCGAAGCTTTGATATCTTGTCGGCAAGCTTGTCGCAGTCAGCCTCAGTGTCCTCCTGACCTACTCCGAAAAGTATCAGAAAGCCCTTTCCTATCTCGCCTGTGACCTTGCCCTCGACCTCAACTTTTGCACTTGTGACCCTCTGTATTACCGCTCTCATCAGCCCACCTCCACGGTGTAGCTGTAGGTGTAAACAGCTTCAGGTGCAAGCTTGATAGCGTGAGGCTTGTTTTCGATATCCTCAAAAGCGTCGTCCTCGTAAACAGGCACGCTAGTCCAAGGCTCAAGGCAGATAAACTGAGCGTCAGGGTTGCCTGTGGAAGTCCATACTGCAATGCACTCAGAATGTGGGAATGAAAGCTTTACGAAACCGCCGTCAGACTTTTTCAGGGTGATAGCCTTTGAAGCAGGGTGGTCTTTCATGATAACGTCATAGTCGAAAAGTTCTCTGGTGAGAGTGATAGTCTTTTCACCGTCAAGGATAGTCCTCTCGCCGTTTGGGATAGGCTGAACGATATGCTCGTTTTTCTCGTACTCAACTGTGCATTTGCCACCTTGGATATCGCAGATAAAAGCAGGGTGACCGCCGAGATAGAAGTACATAGCCTTTTCATCAGTGTTTTTTACTGTGTTTGTGACGGTGACTTTTGAACCTTTTATGGAGTAGGTGACTTCAAGCTCAAAGTGATATGGGTATTGAGCAAGGGTAACGTCATTGTCTTTGAGGATAAAGCTCAGGGAATTTTTTGTGCTGCCTGAGAAAGCAAATTCGCTGTCACGAGCGAAACCATGGTTTGCAGCCATGTGATATTCCTGACCGCCAGCCTTGTAGGTGCGGTCTTTAGGGGAGCATATGAACGGGAAGAGGATAGGAGCGTAGCGTTTCCAAGCGTCACCGCATTGCCAGAGATATTCTTTGCCGTCCAGTTTGATAGAGTGAAGCTCAGCACCGAAAGTGTCGGCTGAGATAGAGAGTTTATCATTTTTTATTTCATAAAGCATAGATCAGACCTCCGAGGGATAAATTTTATACCTTATTATTATAGCACATTGTTTGGGAGATGTCAAAACCAAGTGAGCAGTGAGGTTATGAGGTCTGCTGGGGTATGGGCGAAAACGTTTGAAAAAACTTAAAAGTCTGTTGAAAATTCTGTTTTGATATCAATATTTTAACAGTTAAATTTTATGACTTTGATACAGAATAACTAAAATATTTTCAATTGTTTGTGTAAGCTGACAAAACTTGTGATGACTATTGACTTTAATTTGGAGATAGTCTATAATAAAATGGTAAGATTATTTAATTGTGCAGTGCTTTTTGTTCACAGCTTCAGACTGCACTGAGGAGAAATGATTATGAATATTAAAGAAGCAAAACAACAGATACTTAATGCAATACAAGCCTATCTCATTAAAGACGAATTTGGCGATTACCGAATTAGCATAGAACATCAGAGACCTGTGTTCCTGCTTGGCGCACCTGGTATCGGTAAGACCGCTATTATGGAGCAGATAGCTCAGGAAACTGGCGTAAACCTTGTTACCTACTCGATGTCCCACCACACAAGAGAGTCTGCCCTCGGTCTGCCTGTTATTGTACATAGAAACTACACCGGTGCTGACGTGCAGATATCCGAGTACACGATGAGTGAGATCGTGGCTACTCTTTATGACACTATCGAAGCCACTGGCATCAAAGAGGGTATTCTCTTCCTCGATGAGATCAACTGCGTTTCCGAGTCCCTTGCTCCTGCAATGCTCCAGTTCTTGCAGTATAAGGTTTTCGGACTTCATCAGGTTCCGGCAGGTTGGGTAGTTGTTACAGCAGGTAACCCGCCTGAGTTCAACAAGTCTGTTTCTGAGTTCGATATCGTTACTCTCGACCGTGTTAAGAGGGTCGAGTGTCAGCCTGATTTCGACGTTTGGAAAGAATATGCTTACTATGCAGGCGTTCACCCAGCTATCATATCATATCTTGAGCTTCACCCTGACCATTATTATATGGTAGACGCAAGCGATAAGAACAACTACCGCTTTGTTACTGCCCGTGGCTGGGAGGACCTTTCTGAAATGATGCAGCTTTATGAGGAGAGCGGTATCCTTGTTGACCACGCTCTGGCTGCTCAGTATGTACAGAACCCAGAGTTCTCAAAGGGCTTTGCGGAATATTATGACAGATTCAACTACTATCGTGAGAAATATGACGTTGACGCTATCCTCGAGGGCGGTATAACTGCACAGAACATTGCTGACGCAAGAGCGGCAGGCACTGAGGAAGCTGTGGCTCTTATGAATCTGCTTATGGACGGCATCACATACACAATGAGAAGCTGTATCCAAATGGAGAAGATGATAAGACTTATCCACCCAAGAATGGAAGATATCCTTGTGAAGATAAACAATGGTCTTTCGTGCCGTCAGATAATCAGTGAACACATCATGGACTGCAACAAGAACCTTGACAAGGCGGTAAGAGCAAGAAACATCTCGCCGTCTAACAAGAAGATCCAGCACTGGATACTCCACAATCTGGAAGCTTATCTTGATAAGTGTACGAATGAGGGAAGAGATAACAAAAACCGCTGTACTGTTATTTTGCAGAACTCCTTCAACAATCTGCTCCATGGCGCAAACAACGTTACACAGCAGTCTATGAACGGTCTGAAATACGCTTTTGACTTCCTTGAGAATGCTTATGGCGCTGACAGCAATGTTATGAAGAAGTTTATCGAGGAGCTGAAAATAAATTGCCACACCACAAACTTCATCAAGAAGTACGGCTCAGAGCAGTTCTACAGACTTGCAGGTGAGCCTGTTCAGCAGCCTACCTACAACAATCTCTATGACCTTAATCTTACTGATTGTCTTTTAGAGCAGGAATAAGCATAGATACAAAATGAATATCACACGGGCGAACACTGTTCTCCTCTGCAATGTTTTACTACAGAGTGGGGGTGACGGACGTTCGCCCGTTTTGGTTTTTGAATGGCTTTTGAGCTGAACGCATACATATTTGTTAATATAAAAAGCTTGTAATTTGCGAAAAAGTGTGATATAATAACTAAGAGTGTACAAACGAGAATCAGTGAGGTTTTTACTATGGGCAAGATTTATGATTTAGGCATAGACGTAGGTTCGACCACGGTCAAGACGGTAATTCTTGACGAGGGCGAGTTTATTTATAACAAATATGAAAGACACTTTTCAAAGGTAAGGGAAACGGTGGCTGAGCAGCTGCGTGCTATCAGAGAGCTTTATCCTGAGGACAAGTTCAGGATAGCCATAACAGGCTCGGCAGGTCTTGGCATCGCTGAGGCAAGCGGTATCTCTTTCGTGCAGGAGGTCTTTTCTGCTTTTATCGCTGTAAACAAGAAGTATCCAAAGGCTGACGTTGTGGTTGAGCTTGGCGGTGAGGATGCTAAGATAATCTTCCTCACAGGGGGCGTTGAACAGCGTATGAACGGCTCTTGCGCAGGTGGCACAGGTGCTTTTATCGACCAAATGGCAGGACTTTTGGGCGTTACCCCTGACGAGATGAACGACCTTGCTCTTAAGGCTGAAAAGACTTATCCTATCGCTTCAAGATGTGGTGTTTTCGCAAAGTCTGATATTCAGCCGCTTCTTAATCAGGGCGCAAGAAAAGAGGACATATCTGCGTCTATCTTTCAGGCTGTTGTGGATCAGACTGTTTCAGGTCTGGCGCAGGGCAGAAAGATCGGCGGTCAGGTGCTTTTCCTTGGGGGTCCGCTTACATATCTCAGTGCACTGAGAAAGGCATTCAGAACTACTTTAAACCTTGACGAGGAACACGCTATACTTCCTGAAAATTCTTCATGCTATATGGCTTTCGGTGCGGCACTTCATGCTGACACTCTTGCTGAGGAAATGACTATAGACGAAGCCCTTGACAAGATAGTGAACGCAAAGGCTACTGACAATATCGTGGTAGGCAAGCCACTGTTTGCAAGCCGTGAGGAATATAATGCTTTCGTGGAAAGACACAAGAAGTCTGACCTTAAATATGAAGACATCAGAACTTACAGGGGCGACGCTTATCTTGGCATCGACGCAGGCTCGACAACCACAAAGCTTGTGCTTATCACACCTGACGGAAAGCTTCTTTATCAGCACTACTGCTCAAACAAGGGTCAGCCGCTGGATATAATCGCTTCAAAGCTTGAGGAGATCTACAGCCTTGCTACCCCTGAGCTTAACATAAAGGCTTCTGCGGTAACAGGCTACGGTGAGGATCTTATAAAGGCAGGTCTGGGCGTTGACTATGGTATAGTTGAAACTGTTGCGCACTATAAGGCGGCGGCTTATTTCTGCCCTGACGTTGATTTTATCATCGACATCGGCGGACAGGATATCAAGTGCTTCAAGATAAAAAACAACGCTATCGACAGCATTATGCTCAACGAGGCTTGTTCATCAGGCTGTGGCTCGTTCATTCAGACTTTTGCAGGTGCAATGGGATATGATATTGCAGAGTTTGCAAGGCTCGGTCTGTTTGCAAAAGCACCTGTGGAACTGGGCTCAAGATGTACAGTGTTCATGAACTCATCTGTAAAGCAGGCGCAAAAGGACGGAGCTTCCGTCGAGGATATCTCTGCAGGACTTTCTTCGTCTATCATCAAGAACGCAGTTTACAAGGTAATAAGAGCAAAGTCTATTGACGAGCTTGGCAAGAATATAGTCGTTCAGGGCGGAACGTTCCTTAACGACGCTGTGCTCAGGTCATTTGAAATGGAACTTGGCAGAAACGTTATAAGACCTGCCATTGCGGGACTTATGGGTGCGTTCGGCTGTGCGCTTTTCGCAAAAGAAAAATCTCAGGGCAGGGACGGCAAGTCAAGCGTTCTTACAAAGGCTCAGCTTGAAGAATTTGCTTACAATTCAAGAGCCGTTCAGTGCGGTGGCTGTGGTGCGCATTGTAACCTTACTATAATAAGATTTAATGACGGCAGAAGATTTACTTCCGGAAACCGCTGTGAAAAGGGTGCAGGCATAAAGATAACCGACAGAACGGAAAACATGATAGAGTATAAGTATAATAAGATACTCTCTTATGCTGACAACAAGCCTGCAAAGCCTATTGCAAAGGTGGGGCTGCCGCTTGCGCTGTCTTATTATGATCTTATGCCTTTCTTCTCAACACTTCTCACAAGCCTTGGCTTTGAGGTGGTGCTGTCTGAGGAGTCAACGAGAGATACATATTACAAGGGTCAGCAAACTATTCCGTCTGATACGGTATGTTATCCTGCAAAGCTTTGTCACGGTCATATAGAGAGCCTCCTTGACAAGGGCGTGGACTTTATATTCTATCCTTGCATGAGCTACAATGCTGACGAGGGTCAGTCGGACAATCACTATAACTGCCCTGTTGTTGCTTATTATCCTGAGCTTCTTAAAGCTAACAATGACAAGCTGAATGATGATAATTTCATCATGCCTTATCTTGACATAAACATCAAAAAGCACGTTGCAAAGGCAATGGCTAGAGCGCTTTCAAAGTATAACATCACTGCAAAGCAGGTGCTTGGAGTGCTTAACAAGGCTTATTCTGAGCAGGTGAGATACCATAGGGATATCGAGGCTAAGGCGCAGGAGATAATCGCTGAGGCAAGGGCAAAGGGTCAGAAAATAATCGTTCTGGCAGGCAGACCTTACCACATCGACCCTGAGATAAACCACGGCATACACAAGCTTATCGCTTCTCTTGGTTTTGCTGTTATTACCGAGGACAGCGTGGCAATGAAGGTGGATACACCCGCACTTGACGTACTCAATCAGTGGACTTATCATTCAAGGCTTTACAGAGCGGCAGAGTATGTATGCGAGAATGATGATATGCAGCTCGTTCAGCTTGTATCCTTCGGCTGTGGTATCGACGCTGTTACAACAGACGAGGTAAGAGCTATACTTGAAGAAAAGGGCAAGCTTTACACTCAGCTAAAGATAGACGAGATAACGAATCTCGGTGCGGCTAAGATAAGACTCAGGTCTTTGGCGGCGGCACTGGAGGAAAAAGAAGCCAGCGCAAATGCTGAGAAGAAAATTGACAAGGAGGCAATGTAATGGCTGAAAAGGAGATAAAACACGCAGGCTCGGACAGAGTAAAAAGGTCTTATTTTGACAAGTCAAGACGTGAGGAATACACTATACTTATACCTGATATGCTTCCTATACACTTCAAGCTTATCATGGCGATATACAAAAAATACGGCTATAACATGGAGCTTTTGCAAAACTGCTCACGAAACGTTATAGACGAGGGACTTAAAAACACACATAATGACGCTTGCTATCCTGCACTGCTCGTTATAGGACAGTTTATGGACGCACTCAAAAGCGGCAAGTATGACCTTGAACACACGGCTCTGCTTATGTCGCAGACGGGCGGTGGCTGTCGTGCTTCAAACTATATCCACCTTATAAGAAAGGCGCTGTCAACGCAGTTCCCTGAAGTGCCTGTTCTGTCGCTGAATTTCAGCGGACTTGAAAAGGACGCTTCCATAGATATCACCCCTGCCATTGCAATGAAGCTTATTTATGCGGTACTTTACGGCGATATGCTCATGCTTTTGTACAATCAGTGCAAGCCTTACGAGATAGAGAAAAATTCTACGGACGAGCTTTTGGCAAGGTGGCAGCACAGGCTTGGAAAGCTGTTTGCTACCCCGAGCAGATATATGCATACAAAGAGCATTTACAATGCTATGCTCAAAGACTTTGCGGCACTGCCGAGGACAAAGGAGAAGAAGCCTAAGGTCGGTATTGTGGGTGAGATATATGTTAAGTATTCACCCCTTGCGAACAATCACCTGAACGACTTCCTGCTGTCTGAGGGCTGTGAGCCTAACGTGCCAGGACTGTTGGACTTCGTGCTTTACTGTGCGTCGGACGCTATCAATGACGAGAAGCTTTATGACAAGAAAACCAGCCGCACTCTTATGTACGGCATTGGTTATGACGTGCTTTACAAGTTCCAGAAGCAACAGATAAAGGTCATCAACGAGCAGGGCATTTTCCAGCCACCTCATGATTTTGAACACCTTAGAAAGTGTGCTGATAAGTATATTAGTCAGGGCGTAAAAATGGGCGAGGGCTGGCTCATCACTGCTGAAATGGCAGCTCTTGCAGAAACAGGCACAAAGAACATAATCTGCACTCAGCCATTCGGTTGTCTGCCTAACCATATTGTTGCAAAGGGTATGTCAAGAACTATCAAGCAGGCTTATCCGGACGCAAACATAGTTGCAATCGACTATGACCCGGGTGCGACAAAGGTCAATCAGGAGAACCGTATCAAGCTTATGCTTGCCAATGCGGTCATGGATTAATAGAAAAAAGTTACCCCCTCGGAGCTTGGCTCGGAGGGGGTTCTTGTTTGTTCTTTTACACATAGTTAGGGGAGTTGGTTTGTTGCTTCGACGGGCGAACGCTGTTTGAACCTACACAAGTGGCGTATTTAAGCGGTTTGCGTGGCCGATATAATAATTCTAGTAGGCATATGACGTCTGTTCGGGTTCAACAAAGCTTAGGGATTTAAGCTTCTCTGTGACGTTGTCCACTTCGGCATTTGTTACTTCGAAAGAGACGTCGATAAAGTCAAGGTTAGTGTGGTCATCTTTTGAGGTATAAACATCTATTGCTACACCTACAGAATTTGGCGAAATCTCATGCGGCTTGAAGTGGTCGATATAGTCAGCAAAACTCTTTTTGCGGGTATCAAGTGCTTTATTGTATATATATATTATCTGCATGGCTTCGTCTTTTGAGAGTGTGTCGGAAAGATAGTGGAACGTTACGCCGTCGCTTGTTGAATTCATTACACACACACGGTTAGCGTCGCTGAGTCTTGATCCATTTATCTTGCCAGTGAAGCCGTCACAGAAGTATGCGAGAATGTTCACGCCGAATATGACAATCATATACACTGCGAAAATGCCTACCCATTTTACAAAGCGGACTATTGTGAGCTTTCTGTTTGAGGAGAGTATCCGCACAAGGAGATAGCTCAAGAAAAGCGATGGGAGAAGTATCAGATTGCTTGTGTCGGAGAGGACGTAGGTCGTGACAGTGACTACGGCTAGGATAAGGATAATCTCACGGTAGGCGCTGAATACGAATGGCTTGCCTGTGTCTTTGCCGTCACGTTTTTTGTAGAGAAAGTACAGCAGTGTGATGAGCAGTGCTGAGAAAATGGTGCTTCCAATAAGAAGAAGCAGGAGATTTGTGGAGTAGCCGAGGTCCATAAGCTTTGCTGGGAGAGCGCTCCATACAGGGCAGTAGTTAAAGAAGTTTTCCAGGTCATATAGATACTGTACGGTGTATGGGTTAATGGTGGAGTAGTGTATGCAAGCAGGGAGAGCAACCTCGCAGGCTGTTATTATCACCGCTGTGTAGAGCATTTCTGCAAGCCTGCCGCAGCATATCATGCACAAAAGCACCGCAAGTATCACAAAAAGGCTTGTGGAAAGCTGTAAGAACATAAATACGGCGGAATATCTTGCCAACATGTTCAGTGTGATATCCGTTGTGAGGAGTATGGCGATAAACTGAATGATGTTCCAGAATATCACAGGCAGGATATGCAGCTTCAGCAGAGTGAGAAGCTTTGAGAAGAAGCGTTCTTTTGCACCGACTGGGAGAGAATACGCAAGGTCTGCGTGGGGTTTGCTGAAAAGCTCACGGAAAAGGGTGAAAACTGTGAACACTGCGCACAGCGCTATCGCCGCAATACATACATATGCAATGGCATAGCCCTCATAATAGTTCGTTTCGCTTTCGATGTAGTGGGTGATGAACTTTCGTATGGACATCTGCATGATAAAGTTCATGAACAGCACAAGGTTTGTGATGACGAAAAGCAGTTTGTTCACCTTGAAGTCACGGCGTGAGGTCTCTATTATGCTATTCTTCACTGTTTGCATATCCATGCACCTCCATTTCGTATATGAAGATCTCCTCCAGGGTGAGGGGGACAAGCTCTAAAACGGCAGGGGAGAGGGCGGAAAGCTTGGCGGTGATATCCGCCTTGTCGCCCTTTGTTATCACTGTGGAAACTCTGCCCAAGGTCTTGAAGCTCAGGACTTCTACGCCTGCATTTTCTATAACAGTGCGGTCAAGCTCACCGTCAGGGAGGGCGATCTGCACCTTTTCAAAGTTCTCTCTTACATCGTCGATATCCTTGGCGAAAATGACCTCGCCTTTGTGTAGGAGCATTGCCTTGTCGCAAAGCTCGCCTATTTCGGTAACGTTGTGGGAGGACACGATAAGGGTCGCACCACGGTCGAAAATATCGTCAACTATCATGGTGCGGATAAGTCTGCGCATGGCAGGGTCAAGGCCGTCAAAGGCTTCGTCAAGGAGGATATACTTTGTTCGGCTGGCAAGGGCGCAGGCTACTATCGCCTGCCTTTTCATGCCCTTTGAAAACTGAGACAGGGGCTTCTTCCGTGGCAGGTCAAGCTTTGTCACAAGCTCGTCAAAGACCTCTTCATCGAAGCGTGGGTAGGTGAGCTTAAAAAAGCCTTTAAGGTCGTTTACTGACAGCCTTGAAAACTGCACCGTTTCGTCGCTGACAAAAAAGATGTTTTCTTTCGCCTGCGGCTGGTCATAGACGGCTTTTCCGTCTATTGTGACGCTTCCGCTGTCGGGACGGTATATTCCGCTTATGACACGCAAAAGCGTGGATTTTCCTGCACCGTTTGAGCCTACAAAGCCGTATATGCAGCCCTCGGGGATATCCAGGGTGACGGCTTTCAGTGCCTCGTGATCTTCGTCTGCGTTTTTGAATGTAAGTGACAGGTCTTTTATTTCTATCATTCTTTGTCACTCCTTTCTTTCTGTTCCTCCGCCAGTTCTTCAAGGACGGAGGTAAGCGATCCAAGGCTTATGCCTGCCTGCATTGCGGCGGCGGCATGGAGCTTAAATTCTTCCAGCAATTTTTTCTCTATAGAGCCTTTCTGCTTTGCCACAAAGCAGCCTTTTCCTGCCACAGAATAGATTATCTCGTCATGCTCAAGTCTGCTGTAGGCTTTGGCGACTGTGTTTGGATTCAGACCCAGTTCCTTTGCCAACATTCTTGAGCTTGGCAGCTTATCGTTTTCTTTCAGCACGCCTTTTGATATAAGGCTTGAGAACTGGCTGCATATCTGTTCGTAGATGGGTGCTCTTCCTGTAAGATCAAGCGTTATCACCTTGAATACCTCCTTTCGATTTTGTTGTTTCGTTTCATTTGTTCTGCTGTACCAACTGTATTATCTGTTGTAGTACACTTAGAGTATACAACTATAAGTCTGATTTGTCAAGAAGCGTGGATGTTTTTCAGCACTTATCACAATACTGCATCGTTTTGATAGTTGGAAATGTACAAAAGTTCAGGCTTTGGGGAGGGAAATATTATTAAAATGTAAAAAATGTGTTTAAAGGGCTTTGGGGCTATTGACAGGGAAGAAAAATAGTGTTATACTTTAATACGTAAAAGCTTAAAAGCATAAAATCTTTAAAGTGATGAATTTATACAGACATGGTAAGGGTCTGTTTTGGGAAAGGAAGTAATCACAATGGCAAATCAGGCAAAGACGATAAATCAGAAAGGTGACCTTATGTCATATCGTCCTGATATAAAGCTTCTGGACGCAACTATCCGTGACGGAGGACTTGTAAATAATTTTGGATTTTCAGACGAGTTTGTAAAAGAACTCTATAAAACTAATATAAAATCAGGCGTTGAATACATGGAGTTCGGCTACAAGGCTTCTAAGGAGCTTTTTGACGTCAAGGGGTTCGGTAAGTGGAAGTTCTGTGATGAGGAGGATATCAGAGCTATCGTGGGCGAGAATGACAGCCCTCTGAAGCTTTCTGTTATGGCTGACGTTGGCAGATGTGACTTTAAGAAAGATATCCTGCCAAAGAGCGAGAGCGTTATCGACATGATAAGGATCGCAACATATACTCATCAGATGCCTGGTGCGCTGGAGATGATAAACTACTGCCACGATATGGGCTATGAAACTACTATCAACATCATGGCCGTTTCTGCAAGCCGTGAGGACGATATCGCACAGGCTCTTGACCTTGTGGCAAAAAGCCCTGTTGACGTTATTTATCTTGTTGACAGCTACGGCTCACTTTTCCCTGAGCAGGTGAGAAGACTCACGGCTCAGTATTGCGAGGTGGCTGAGGCTAGTGGCAAAAAGGTGGGCGTTCATATGCACAACAATCAGCAGCTCGCTTTTGCAAACACTATCGAGAGCATTTCTCACGGCGCAAGCTTTGCTGACGCTACAATGAGCGGAATGGGCAGAGGTGCAGGAAACTGCTTTATGGAGCAGATGCTCAGCTTCCTGAGAAACCCTAACTACAAGCTTACTCCTACACTGAAATTTGTTGAAAAGTATGTTGCTGAGGAGAGGGCAAAGGGTTCACAGTGGGGCTATGACGTGCCTTATATGCTCACAGGTGCGCTCAATCGTCACCCTCGTGCGGCTATCGCTTTCCTGAAGGATAACAGAACAGATTACAACGAATTGTATATGGATCTTCTTAACGAGTTGTCATAAAATCATTCTTCATATAAACGGCGTTTCCATAGTGATGTGGGACGTCGTTTTTGTGTTGCATAATTTTTTATCATATGTTATAATTATTTTGCGTTTTCATAAAACCTTTTGGCGGACATCTCGTCATTATAGGTGAAAGGACTTTCAATGAAATTAGGTATGCCTTGTGAGGTGTTGCCTAAATGTAAGGGGGCGGAAAAATGGAGGACAGCAGGATAATCGAGCTTTATGAAAACAGAGATCAGCAGGCTATTTCACAATCGGATATGAAATACGGCGGATATTGTTATTCTGTGGGCTACAATATTCTTGGAGTCAGGGAGGACACGGAGGAGTGCGTGAACGAAACTTGGCTCAGGGCATGGAACTCCATTCCGCCACAGAAACCCAGAATGCTGTCGGCATTTTTCGGGCGGATAACAAGAAATATCGCATTTGACAGATATCGTGCGTCAAAGGCCGCAAAGCGTGGAAAAGGTGAGATAGCGGCGGTCTTGGAGGAGCTTGACGAGTGCATACCTGACAATGACACCACCGAGAGTCTTTGCGACGGCAGACATCTTGAGGGGCTTATAAACGAATTTCTTGGTGAGTTGCAGGAGAGAGACAGAAATATATTTCTCCAGCGATATTGGTTTGCAACGCCTATAAAAGAGATATCAAAAAAGTATGCTATGAACCTGAACACAGTTAAGGCGAGCCTTTTCAGAAGCAGAAATAAGTTAAAGGCTTTGCTTGAAAAGGAGGGAGTTCTTTTATGAAAACAACAGGAGAGGATATTTTCAAGGCTTTGGAAAATGCTGACGAGCATTACATTGAAGAATGCAGACAGAGCGGCAGCGGCATAAAGATAAAAAACATATGGACAAAGTGGGCGGCTGTGGCGGCTTGCGGTGTTATCGCTGCGGCGACGGGTGTTATGATGTTTGCAGGCAGGTCGGACAAAGATATAAAGGCAAAGGCTTCGGCTGACCAGCAGATGGCAGACGAGGAAGCAACAGTGTCATATAGAGTTCCTTGGGACGAATATGCAATGAATGCAAAATATGAGACGTTTGAATATAACGATGTGGAATATGTTTCAATGGGACATGTTGATAAGTCTTTTCTTGACAGCAAGCTCACCACCATGACTCTTGAAACGGAAAACTATGAGACAAACAAAAAGGAAACAACAAAAGCGGATATTTATTCAATAAAGGACTTGTCACCAAGCGTTTATTTGGCGGTGGTCTTTGATGACGGCTCTGTGGCGTGGTATGATGATTGGAAATACTCACCTGATTACAAAGTCGATATGACCCTTGATGACATAATAAATGACGTAAGTCTTGAAAAAACGGCTCATGTGGACTATGCTTACAATGACGCAGGAATGGGCAGGCTCAGAAAGTATACTAATATTGACCTCTCAAAGCTGCTTGACTTGTTAAAGGACGATAATGGTTCATACAATGCGGTCTATGAGGGCGACGCTTATGAGAGCGACCCTGATATTAATTTGTCGGTAACAAATGATGATGAATATTACATTGAGGGCGGAATAACAATAAGCTTCTATGTAGAAAGACTTGACGTCAACGGTACGGCTTATTTTACTGCTAACGGAGATCTGTATGTTCAGCTTTTTGCAGGAGATATATTAAAATTTGATATAGGCGGTGAAAAGGCAGAAAAGCTTGAAAACTGGCTCAATGAGAACTGCGAATACACTGACGTAAAGAAAAACGCTGAGGTCGCTGACGATGTTGACCCTAGTGAGAAAGCTGTGACTTCTGTTGCCAAGGACGATTCTGATATGGCTGACGAAGTTGATATTGGATATATCGACTATTTTGAGGACGTTGGGGACAATACCTTTACAACAAAGGACGGCAGGCTCACGGCGAAATACTCCTATGAGGTAAGCGGAGGCGAGTTCATAAGCCATATTACCTACACAAACAACTGGGACAAGGACATGGCGCTTGACTTCACGACTGACCAGTATATCACCACAGAGGACAGTAAGGGCAATTCCACGAGCTATGGCGAAAATGGCGACAGAAACACCATGAACACTTTGCTCAAAGCCGGAGAGAGCTACACGTATGACAACAAGACGGATATTGGTGCCGACTACGTGAAAGGCACGGCAAAGATAACGCTTATCGCAAACACTGCAAGCGATAAAAACTGCAATGGAGTAAACTATGTGACGCTAAAAGATATAGAGATAGATTTTCAGTAATGAAATAGTTTAATGTATAGTGGAGAACTGAGTTTTTTCGATAAAAAAGATAAAAGCCTGTCGTATCGGACTGATACGGCAGGCTTGATTTTATTTGTGCTTGTAGACCACACGCTCTTTTACGTCTATCTGCTTGTAGGATATTTTGAAGCCTATCCATGTGGCAAATGGATAGAGTAGTGGGAATATGGCGGTCATTATGAAAACAAATGGGGACATATCTTTCACGTCGGCAGAGTGAGCAGCCCAATCTATAAGAGGATAGAAGCAGGCGTCAAGAAGCTTGTAGGCAGGCATGAAGTTGAACGAACCGCTGAATTTTGATATCATCAGCAGTATCATTGTGATGTAGCATGGTATGCTTGCAATAAGACCAAGTGTGAAGCCATAGTCAGGGCAATCCTTTTCACCGTGGAATGTGACCTTATTTCTGGCTTCCTCTCCCTGTTTCAGACCAAAGTCAGCCATAAGGCAGACCACTGTGAGAAGTCCTGTAAGACCGAAAATTATATTTGCCAATGCACCGAAAGGCTTTGCAACTGCGATAAAAAAGAGAAATACGAAAATTCCGAAGAACTCTGTTTCCACCCATTTCAGCAGTGCGGTGAGTATAGCTTTATGTTTGTTGTATTTTTCCATTTTAATACTCCCGATAAAAATAGTATAAGATGATTATACCACGTTATCGTGATATTTTCAACTGTTATGCAGATTTTTCATCTGATAATCACAAAAGCTTCGGGCAGGATAATAACATAAAAAGGAGAGTGATAGCCATGAAAAAGCATGACAAGAGCCGTTTCCCACAGGCGACAGACGGCACAAAGGTATACAAGCCCCATGACGTTATCTCGGCAGGTCAGGAATATGTTGTGACGGACAATTATACTGCGCCAAACGGCAGAGTATACAATCGTCAGGAGCAGAATGCAGGCTGGGCGAGAAAATGGGTAGACGAGAACGAAAAGTAGCCGTTGAAAAACCTCCGCAGGTGTGATATAATTACAGTATATCATGATCTGCGGGGGTATTTTTATGAAAAAGACAGCATTGGTAACAGGTGGCTCTGGTGGGATAGGCTCTGAGATATGCAGGGCGCTTGCTGAGGACGGCTGGCAGGTGGCTGTATGCTACAAGAATGGCAGGGCGGCGGCGGAAGCTTTGGTATCTGAGCTTAAAGAGCGTGGCTTATGTGCAGAGGCTTTTTACTGCGACATTGGCGACAAGGACAGTATAGATAAATGCGTGGCGGAAGTCAGGGACAGTTTGGGCTTTGTTACGCTTCTTGTGAATAATGCAGGCACAGCGGATATAGAGCTTTTCACTGACATGACTGACGAGAAGCTATGCGAGATGATGAACGTGAATCTGCTTGGCGCAATGCGTATGAGCAGGGCGGTGCTTCCTGAGATGATAAGGGAACACAGTGGAAATATGATAAATATAACCTCCGTATGGGGCGAAAAGGGAGCTTCCTGCGAGGTTGCATACTCGGCGGCAAAGGCTGGGCTTATAGGATTTACGAAGGCGTTGGCGAGGGAAGTTGCCATAAGCGGTATAAGGGTGAACTGCGTATCCTGCGGAATGATAGACACGAAAATGAACGGCGAGCTGACAGAGGAAGATGTTCGTGTAATAGTTGATGACATACCGGCAGGCAGGATAGGCAATCCGAGAGATGTGGCGAATGTTGTGCGTTTTCTCAGTGGAGAGGGAGCAGATTACATTCACGGGCAGGTCGTCAGAGTTGACGGGTGCTGGATATAGGTCACTCGCCGTGACGGGCATTTTACGCTGCAATTTGTGATATGATGTAATTTTGCACCGCTTTTTGAAATGTGTAGGGGAGCGATGCAATTTCTGCTTTGCAGAAATGCGACGTCCCTACAATTCTGAATTTCTACAAGTTTTGAGAACGGGCGAACGATGTTCGCCCCTACAGATTATTCGGGCAGGTTTGTTGTGCCGCAAAATCGCTACGCTCGGTGCTTTATTTTTACCTCATGCTTGTGTACAACTTTGGTCTGCTATGCCAATTCCTCACTCCTCATTCCTCACTCCTCATTTAGCTTCGCCGTGTATACTCTCCACACACATCTGCATATACTAAGTTAAAACATTTTTCCCCATCAGGACAAGGAGGTCAGTATATGGATTATCTTATGCTTGTGGATAAATTCAATCCCATAGATATGGGATTTTACGATCGTGTGGAGTTGACAGAGGTGAACGGCAAGTTTATGGAATCTCAGGCAGGAAACAGGCTCAGGCTTCTGCTCAAAAAGGCGGAAGCTGACGGCATAAAGCTGAAAATTATTTCCGCCTATCGCTCTTTTGAATATCAGCAGATGCTTTGGGAGCGTGAAGTATCTCACGAAATGTGGGGCGGTCTGAGTTATGAAAAGGCTGTGGAAAAGGTGGGCAGAACTCTCGCTCTCCCCGGGTCAAGCGAACATAACACCGGGCTTGCTGTGGATCTCGGCAGAGAGGGTGACAATGATGTGAGCGACGATTTTTACAAGACGCCTGAATCACGGTGGCTTTGTGCAAATGCCGCAGATTTCGGCTTTATCCTCCGCTATCCTCGCCTTAAAGAGCAGATGACCGGCATTGATTTTGAACCGTGGCATTATCGTTATGTGGGCGTTGAAGCCGCTCGTATCATTGCCGCAGGCGGGCTTTGCCTTGAGGAATTTCTGCACTTTTACTCGGAAAAATATATCTGAAAATCCTGTGAAAATAATTGACAGAAAGAGCATTGTGTAGTATAATTATAACAAAGCTATGAGCGATAGCCGCAAGTTTTTGTATGCTATTGCGAAAGAAAGGAAGTTTTGTTATGTCAAACTATTCAAGAAAAAAGTCGTTTTGGACTTTAATGGGTGCGATGATACTTGTTGTTGCGTCAACTGCGCTTTTTGTATACAAATATTTTGAGGATAAGGAGCATGCCGAAAAGTGGAAAGACTATGAGGAGTGCGGTATACAGTAAATAACAGACAGCTTTAAAGGCACTGCTTTTTGTGAGCAGTGCCTTTGTATATCAACACAATTCATTGATGTAAAGTTTATCAAAATCGCTGAAAAAGCGTGCTTGCACTTGAAATGCGATTTGAAATGTGATATAATAGTCGTAATGACCTGATGACAAACTTGTTCTAGGGAGGGACGTTATAATGCAGATAAGAGAATCAGCTGAAAATTATCTTGAAACGATACTTATTCTCAGCCAGCGCAAGGGCAAAGGCGAGGTAAGAAGCATAGATATAGTAAACGAACTTGAGTTTTCAAAGCCGAGTGTAAGCGTGGCAATGAAAAATCTCCGTGAGAACGGCTATATAACTGTCGACAAGGACGGTTATATTCGTTTGACAGACAAGGGCTTGGAGATAGCCGAGAAAATGTATGAGCGTCATACGTTGCTTTCACAGTGGCTCATAAAGCTTGGTGTTGACGAGAAAGTTGCAGTAGAGGACGCTTGCCGTATGGAACACGTTATCAGTGCGGAGTCCTTTGCGGCTATCAAAAAGCACACAGGTATGGCTTGATAAGATGATAATTGCCGTGGGTCTTCCTGCGGCATTTTTATTGCAAACAAAAAGGAGAACAGCTTTGTGCCGTTCTCCTTTTTGTTATTTGAATTTGTCTTTGAGCTTGTCAAAGAATGTTTTGCGCTTTGCGTAGTTCTTTTCACCGAGGGACTTTTCGTAGTCACGGAGCTTTTCTTTCTGCTCTTTGGTCAGATTGCGTGGAACTTCAACTGTTACACGAACGTAGTGGTCGCCGTGGTCGTTTCTGTTTACCTTCTTTATGCCCTTGCCTCTCAGGCGGAACACTGTGCCTGTCTGTGTACCCTCTGGCACTGTGTATTTTACCTTGCCGTCAACTGTAGGAACTGTTATCTCGTCACCGAGAGTAGCCTGTGCATAAGTAAGCGGTATCTCTGTCCACACGTCATAGCCGTCACGCTCGAAAATAGGGTCAGGTCGAACTGTAATGTTGATGTGCAGGTCGCCGTTAGGACCTCCGTTTATACCGCAGTTGCCCTCACCGCCTACTCTAAGTGTCTGACCATCGTCGATGCCAGCAGGAACGTTTATCTCCTTTTCAGATACTTTCTTTACTCTGCCCTGACCGTTGCAGGTATGACAAGGGTTGTCGATTATCTGACCCTTACCGCCACAGCGACTGCAAGTCGTGGTCTGAGCGATGTTTCCGAAAGGCGTTCTCTGTGTTATCCTTACTGTACCAGTGCCGTGGCAGTCAGGACAGGTCTTAGGCGAAGAACCTGCGGCTGCGCCTGTGCCGTGACAATCAGGACACTTTTCGGCTCTGTTTATGCGAAGTTTCACAGTCTTGCCCTTGCAGGCTTCCATGAAGTCAAGAACAACGTTCGCTCTTATATCCTCGCCGCGTCTTGGTGCGTTAGGGTTAGCAGAACGTCCGCCACCGAAGCCACCGCCAAATCCACCGAAAATGGAATCGAAAATATCGCCCATATCGCCAAATCCGCCGAAGCCTCCTGCACCTGCTCCACCGCCTGCACCGTAGTTCGGGTCTACGCCTGCGTGACCAAACTGGTCATATCTTGCTCTTTTATCTTTATCTGAAAGCACCTCATAAGCTTCATTTACTTCCTTGAACTTCTCCTCGCACTCTTTGTCGCCAGGGTGAAGGTCAGGGTGATACTGCTTTGCAAGCTTACGGAATGCCTTTTTTAATTCATCGTCTGTGGCAGTTTTAGAAACGCCAAGCACTTCATAGTAATCTCTTTTTTCAGCCATATAAACGCCCATGCTCTGTAAGCTGCAGATCGTGAAAGTCTTGGGGCATGGGCTTGCCTCCTTTTTGTAAGTATAGTCCTTTCACGCTTTTCACACAGCCTTTTAATACGGCAATAGCCCCTGCTCGAAAAATCGGAGCAGAGGCAGCCGTTATGATTTATTCTGCGTCAGTAAACTCAGCGTCTATAACGTCGTCGCCGCCGTTGTTTGAAGCGCCGCCGTTGCTGCCGCCATTTGCTCCGCCCATGTTGTTAGGGTCAAAGCCTGCGGCACCGCCTGCTGCCTGCTGTGCCTGTGCAGCCTGCTGATATACCTTAGTTGCAACGCCCTGGAATGTTTCCTCAAGCTCCTTGTGCTTAGCCTTGATAGCCTCGATATCAGTACCCTTGAGGGCTTCCTTAAGAGCGTCTATCTTAGCCTGACAAGCTGACTTGTCAGCAGCGTCTACCTTGTCGCCGAACTCGCCCAGTGACTTTTCAGCCTGGAAGCAAAGCTGGTCAGCAGCGTTTCTTGCGTCAACGTCCTCTTTCTTCTTAGCGTCCTCTGCAGCGAATGCCTCAGCTTCCTTGACAGCCTTATCTATATCGTCCTTAGACATATTTGTTGAAGAAGTGATCGTGATGTTCTGCTCCTTGCCTGTGCCAAGATCCTTAGCGGAAACGTGTACGATACCGTTAGCGTCGATATCGAATGTTACCTCGATCTGTGGAACGCCTCTTGGAGCTGGAGCGATTCCGTCAAGTCTGAACATACCGAGCTGTTTGTTGTCCTTAGCGAACTCACGCTCACCCTGAAGTACGTTGATATCAACGGCTGACTGATTATCAGCGGCAGTTGAGAATATCTGTGACTTCTTTGTAGGTATGGTTGTGTTTCTCTCAATGATCTTTGTGCAGATACCGCCCATTGTTTCAAGACCAAGTGACAGTGGAGTTACATCGAGGAGGAGCAGACCGTCCTTAACATCGCCTGCGAGAACGCCGCCCTGATATGCAGCACCAAGTGCTACGCACTCATCTGGGTTGATGCCCTTGAATGGCTCTTTGCCAAGGAATTTCTTAACAGCTTCCTGAACGGCTGGTATTCTTGAAGAACCGCCGACCATAAGGACTTTCTGAAGCTCGTTAGCTGACAGACCAGAATCTGAAAGTGCCTGACGAACTGGTCCCATTGTTGACTCAACAAGGTCTGCTGTCATTTCGTTGAACTTAGCCTGTGTAAGTGTCATTTCAAGATGCTTTGGACCTGTAGCGTCTGCTGTGATGAATGGGAGAGAGATAGTTGATGAAGCAGTAGAAGAAAGCTCTATCTTAGCCTTTTCAGCAGCTTCCTTGAGTCTCTGCATTGCCATTTTATCACCTGAGAGGTCAACGCCCTCAGTCTTCTTGAACTCTGCAATCATCCAGTCGATAATTCTCTGGTCGAAGTCGTCGCCGCCCAGGTGGTTGTTACCTGCTGTAGCAAGAACTTCTGTAACACCGTCGCCCATTTCGATGATAGATACATCGAATGTACCGCCGCCCAGGTCGTAAACCATGACCTTCTGATCCTCTTCCTTATCAATACCGTAAGAAAGTGCAGCGGCTGTTGGCTCATTGATGATTCTCTTAACTGTCAGACCTGCGATCTGACCTGCGTCCTTAGTAGCCTGTCTTTGTGCGTCTGTGAAGTAAGCAGGAACTGTGATAACAGCCTCTGTTACCTTTTCGCCCAGATAAGCCTCAGCGTCAGCCTTCAGCTTCTGAAGTATCATAGCTGAAATTTCCTGTGGAGTGTAATCCTTGCCGCCCATGTGAGCCTTGTAGTCAGAGCCCATATGTCTCTTGATAGAAATTACAGTGTTGTCATAGTTTGTAACAGCCTGTCTTTTTGCTACCTGACCGATAAGTCTGTCGCCGTTCTTTGAAACGCCAACTACTGACGGAGTTGTTCTTGCACCCTCGCTGTTAGGGATAACAACGGCTTCGCCGCCCTCCATAACTGCTACACAAGAGTTTGTTGTACCTAAATCTATACCGATGATTTTGCTCATAAGATCAAGTCCTTTCAAAATTTACTTAATTTATATCAAGACCTTAAGTCCCGATGTCTTTGTTTATGGGTTTGCTACTATTACCATTGCGTGTCTTATTACCTTGCCGCCTATGGTGTAGCCGTTTTGAAGCACCTGCGCCACAATATTTTCACCCAGGTCAGGGTCGTCAACTGTGCTGACCGCCGTTGCAACGTTCGGGTCAAATTCCTTGCCCGCAAGCTCCATGACCTCAACGTTGAGTTTTTTCAGAGCGTCGCTGAACTGATTGAAGATCATTTCAACACCCTGTTTATAAACTGCGTCCTGAGTTTCTGTGCCTAACGCTCTTTCAAAGTTATCAAACACCGGCAGGAAGCCGTTTATCACATTTCCCTTTGCTGTGTCTGTAAGCTCCAGTCTTTCCTTTGCGCTTCTTTTTCTAAAGTTATCATATTCAGCCATAAGTCTGAGATACTTGTCATTTGCTTCGGCAAGCTCTTTTTTCAGCTTTTCTGTTTCGCTCTCCTCCGCCTTTTTCTCTGTATCCTCAGTGGCATTCTCTGCGGTATCCGCCGCTTCTTTCACTTCTTCGCTTTCAGCAGAGGTGTTTTCCTCTTTTTCAAGCTCGGTGTCCTTTTCAGTTTCCTTACTCAATTTACGCCGCCTGCCTTTCTTTTTATTTATTTTCGTCATCTTCTTTGTTTTGCTCTTGTGGCTTTTCGGATATCATTTCCGATATCTTTCCTGTGAAATACTCGAGATATGGGATAAACTTCGCATAGTCGAGCCTCATAGGTCCTATAAGCCCCAGAGCACCTGCTGTTTTGCCGTCCTTTGAGAACGGAGCTGTTATAATAGAGGAGTTGTGGATAACAAACCCGTCACGCTCAGGGGAGAACATAACGTGAAGCCCTGAGAACGTTTCGTCAATAAATCCTTTAAGCTCCTTCTGATTATCGAGAAAGCTTATTATCTCATTTTGGTTGAAGTCCTTGCAGGTGAGAAGATTACTCTGACCTTTGATAGACACGCTGCTCATTTCCTTTGTCATCTTCATTATCTCGGAAACAAGCGGTGAAAGGGTCATCATGTACGTTCCCATTGCTTCTGTGAGCTTTTCAAGATAAGCGTCCGAAAGACTGTCGATAGGCACGCCGTTGAGATTTTCCTTTACGAAGTTATCAAAAAACTCAAGCTGATCCTGACTGAGGTCGAACTCCAATCGGCAAACCTTATTCTTAATAGAGCCGTTGGACGTTATCATCAAAATAACGTACATTCTCTTTCCTGTAGGTATTACCTCTACCTTTGAGATAAGCGAGAACTTTGGCGTTGCGTTTGCGACCACCGCCGCACATTTCGTAAGATCCGCCAATGCCATTGAAGCCTTGTTCACAAGGTCTTCCTCTGTGACATATTCCTGCGGTATCATTGAATCCAGCATCTTCTTTTCATTTGCTGTAAGCTGGTTTTGCTCCATGAGCTGGTCAACATAAAGCCTGTAGCCCTTATATGTTGGTATTCTGCCTGCGGAGGTGTGTGGCTGTTCGAGATAGCCTTGCTTCTCAAGTTCTGCCATTTCATTTCTTATGGTCGCTGAGGACGCTTTGACGTGAGCCATTATCGCCTTTGAGCCTACAGGCTCGCCTGTTACGATATATTCATTGACTACCGCTGAAAGTATTTTCAGCTTGCGGTCGTCCATTTGCTCACCACCCGTTCTTCTTGTTAGCACTTATTGTATTTAAGTGTTAGCACTCTTTCTTCTCGAGTGCTAAGTATAGTTTATACCCTTTTGACGATTTTGTCAAGGGGTTTAAGACTATTTTTCTCACAAATTTCAAAAATATTTGAACTTCTTTTCCGTCATATTGCACAACGCTTTGCTGGAAATGCAAAAAAGCGGGCAGACCGCAGTGGTCTGTCCGCCCGATGTTGGAAAAAGATCAGATAAAATTATTCTTTTGTATAAGCAGAAAGATCAGGAACAGCAAGCAGGCTGTCGTCTGCTTCGCCTATGGAATCTACAGTGAAGTAAACTGCACTTGATTCGTCAGCACCCTCTGGGAGCAGAACTACCTGCTTAAGGTCATATGTAGCGCCGTCAAAGCCGTAAACTATCTGACCCTCACCGCCTGAAACACTGCTGTCGAGGTTATAATACTCTTGAACAACGTTTGTTGTTGTGTCAATATATGCGTGGTCAAAATCTAGGTTCGCGCCGAAAAGAATGTCGGCTGACTTCCACTGATTTCCGTCGTCGTCCTCAATGCTGTAGGTGGTCGTGCCTTCTGAAACGTTGTAAAGCTTTCCGTCGCCAGGGCAAACTGTGTATGACTTCATGCCCTGAACTGTGAGTGCCTGATAAGCCTTGCCGTCCTTTATGCAGATAGTATACTTTGTGCCGTTGTTTGACATCTGACCTGTAAGGTTCGCAAGATAGTTGCCCTCATACTTGTCTTTCATCTGCTCGAAAGCTCTGAAATCACCGTCAACGTCATAATCTGTTGTGCCTGCGTTTGCGGAAGTGCTGTCAGCTGTGCTTTCGTCTGCTGTGCTTTCAGCAGGAGCGGCAGACTCTGCGGCAGCCGTTGTTGTAGTAGTTGTTTCAGCCTTTGAAGAGCTTGCAGTATCGTTCCCAGTGCAGCCTGCCATTGCTGTACACATTGCCAAAGCTGCAATAATAGTTACCATTTTCTTGTTCATAATATTTTGCCTCCGAAAAATGACAAGAATCACTCGGCTGACTCAGCGCCTGACTCAACATCGAGTTCAGCGTCATAAGGGATATCTTCAGTGTCCTTATCGAAAGACTGCTCTGTCCAACTGTCAAAATCGTCAGGGAGCTTGACTTCAACGTTTTCAGTTGTGAATGAGTTTACTGTAACAGTAGTCGTTGAGCCGTCAGAGATAGTTTCTATCTTAACAATATCCTTTGTGTCAGCATTGAAGTAATACTTGAATGTTGTTGTGAAAGAATAATCGTCAGAATCGCTTGTGTCGAGAGTTACGCCTGATTCAAGCTCGATATCAGGATCTTCTGTGCTTTCAAAAGTTTCGCAGATAAGACCGTCGTCAGTTGTTTCAGAGCTTATGAACTTGTAGCTGTCGTTAATGCCGTAGCCTATCTCACTCTTGAAGTCGTCGATAGATTCTTCCATATCAACAGTGTAATACGTTTTTGACTCGCTGTCAAGTGTGTACATAACTCCGTCGATATTATAGATGTCCATATCCACGCCCATAAAGTTCATTTTCATGTGCATATTGCCGCCTGCTATCTCAACAACAGCTGATGAATTGTCATATTCGCTTGCCACTGTCATGTCGATAGCAAGGCTCTCGCCCTGTATCTTCTTTGTATACTGCGCTGTGAGAGTATCCTCGAGATCTGTGGCTGTGCCTGCTTCTGAAGCAGTTGACTCGTCAGCGGCTGCGCTTGTTTCTGCCTTTGATGTGCTGTCTGCTTTTGATGAGCTTGAAGAACTGCTGTCAGAACAGCCTGCCATTACTGCGCATGACATTATAAGTGAAACGAGAAGTGCAGTTATTTTTTTCATTATAAATACCTCTTTCTAAAATTTTAATAAATTATTATTGTTATATAACCTATACTCAAAACTATAACATATTTCACAAATAACGTCAATAGATTTTGTGAAATATTTTTCCCTTTTCGTATCGAACCACAAATCAGCAAAGCTAAAAATGCATGATTTAGGTATTTATAATCAAACATATTTGTGGTATAATGTGAATAGTAAGAATAAAAGGAGCGAATTATGAGATACGATAATATACATAAAGGCAAATTTCTATCAAGACCGAACAGGTTTATCGCCAACGTTGAGATAGACGGTAAAGCCGAGGTCTGCCATGTGAAAAATACTGGCAGATGCAAAGAGCTTTTGATCGAGGGGTGTACTGTTTGGCTTGAACATTCAGACAGTGCTTCAAGAAAGACCGCTTTTGACCTTGTTGCAGTGGAAAAAGGTGACAGGCTCATAAACATGGACAGCCAAGCCCCGAATAAGGCGGTAGGGGAGTGGCTGAGAGAAAAAATGCCTTTTGGCGAGGGCTTCTCGGTCTATCCCGAAAAGAAATACGGCAATTCACGCTTTGATTTTTACTTAGAGTCGCAGGATAGGAAGATCTTCATGGAAGTCAAGGGCTGTACGCTTGAGAAAGACGGCGTTGTGCTTTTCCCTGACGCTCCTACCCTCCGTGGGGTGAAGCATATAGAGGAGCTTTCTCACTGCCTTGACGAGGGGTATGAGTCTTATATAATGATACTCGTTCAGATGAGCGATGTGAAATATTTCACTCCAAATTATGACACTCACCCTGAGTTCGGAGAGGCTTTGGAGAAAGCTTCCCGAAAGGGCGTGAAGATACTATGCTATGACTGCAACGTAACTCATGACTCTATGACAGTGGGCAAGCCTGTTAAGGTGAAGTTGGGCAGGTAATATGACGGCTCGTCCTGCATATACATTATAATACTAAGATGTATATGGGAGTGACAGCATTGGATATAAAGAAAGTCTGCCTGCGTTGTGTTGCAGTTATAATTGTGGCGTTCGTTATGCCAACGGGGATATGGCTTTATGCAAGATCTGCAAGCAGGTTCGGCAGGGTGGCGGCTGCGGTTGCAGGGGTGGCGATGGGAGAATACAAACCTTATTTTTCCGCTGATGATGATAGCAAAGCAGCTGCGCAGACCGCATATCCAAGTAAACTTGAAGCGGCGGTGGTGTCAAAGCACAGCATATGGGATATGGATATGGCGCCACAGGAGAAGCAAACGCCCTCTGTAAGCGCAGAAGTGCCAAGTCCTTTGCCTGCTCAGGATGTGACGGACAAGATACCATACCCTGCAAGCATGGATGGGAATGACGGTGTTATAGAAAAATACACCTACGGCAGATATGACGGCGAGCAGTATTTCGACCTTGACGGCGGCGGTCAGGTGAGAAACTGCACTGAGCTTTCAAATGATGAGCTTTATGAGGAAAGCTCAAAGCCGTATGATTTTCAAATAGACGGAAATTCCTCTGAGCCGCAGATACTTATTTATCACACACACGCCACGGAAAGCTTTGAGCCCACAGACAAAGACCACTATGACAGCTCCTTTTCCTGCAAGACCACTGACCCTGAAATGAATATGCTGTCGGTAGGGGACAAGATATGCGAACAGCTTGACAAAGCAGGCGTTGCGTATATCCACGATACACTTGTGCATGATTATCCCAGCTATGACGGCTCTTACGATTCAAGCCGAATGGCGGTAAAGCAGATATTGGAGGAGTACCCCTCTATAAAGGTATGCCTTGACGTTCACCGTGACGGCATAGAGCGTGAGGACGGCACAAGGCTCGCACCTGTGGCGGAGATAGAGGGCAGGGAAGCGGCTCAGCTTATGATAATATCAGGGTGTGATGACGGCACTATGGGTATGCCTGACTATATGAAGAATTTTCACTTTGCCTGTGCCTTGCAGTCGGCACTGGAAAGCGACTGGCAGGGACTTACACGTCCTATTCTGTTTGACTATCGCCACTATAATCAGGACTTGACCACCGGCTCGCTTCTTATAGAGGTGGGAAGCCACGGCAATTCTATCACTCAGGCTCAGTATACAGGCGAGCTTATAGGAAAGACCTTGGGTGAGATGTTCGGAGGAGAATAGGTGCAATAACGCACAAAATATGTGTGGCGAATTGTCTTAAAATGCCGAAAATACGGCTTTTAGCGGTTGGTTTCTTGACAAGAACGGGGTTTTGCGTTATAATTAAAGGGACTACATAAACGTTACAGCGTGAGAAATATATAATACGCTCATATTTTGGAGAACTGATATTATGAAAAAAATTTACCCCATGAAAAGAATAGCCGCAGGCTGTATGGCTCTGTGCATAGCTTTTGCCGCCTTTGGTTTTTCTGACGGAAGCGTAAGTGATATCGCTTTGGCGGATAACGATACATACAGCAGTCAGCTTGAAGAGCTGAAAAAGCAACAGCAGGAGCTTGATAAGCAGATAGCTGACGCTGACAAAAAGCTTGCCGACGAGCAGGACAACCTTGAGGCTATAAAGAAAAAATATAAATCCATACAGAAAAAAATAGCAAATTCAGAGAAATATTCCTCTGAGCTTGAAGATCAAATGGCAGAGCTTGACGGCAAACAGCTTGACACTCAGCACAGCCTTGACTTGCAGGAAACTGCAATAAACGAGGGCAAGGACGATTTTATGGAGCGTATTCGTGCAATGTATGTTGCAGGCGGAGCAGATTCGTACACGAACGTGCTGATAAATTCATCTGATTTTTATGACATCCTTATGAGGATAGAGCTTGTGACGAGAGTTGCAAAGCACGATAATGACGAGCTTAACGAGCTTTTGGATCAGTATAAAAAGCTTGAAAAGACCAAGGCGGAGCTTGATGAGCAGATAAAACAGCTCAAAGCAAAGGCTGAGGAATATGCCAAGGAGCAGAAAACTTTGGAGGGCGAGCAGGCAGAGCTTCTGAAAATGGAGCAGGAGTCGGGCAAGCTTATCGAGCAGATAAAGAACGATAAGAGCGACCTTGAAAATAAGTCACAGCAGGTGGACAATAAGTATTCGGAGGTGTCCTCAAAGGCGAATACCACCACGACTACGACCACCACCAAGAAAAAGACTACCACCACCAAAAAGAGTGGCAACAGCGGTGAAAAGACCACTACCACGAAGAAGCCGGCTCAGACGGAAAAGCCTGACGAAACTACGGCTCAGACTACCACAACTCCCCAGGAAACAGCTAAGCCAAAGCCTGAAACAAGCAAAAAGACCACTACCACAACAGCAGCGCCTGCGCCTAAGCCTGATAATTCAAGCAGTTCTAAAATAGACACTGTTGTTTCATATGCCAAAAGCATGGTGGGCGGAGCGTATGTATGGGGCGGTTCACAGTTTGGTGCAACGGATTGTTCGGGTCTTGTGATGCTCTCGTTCGCACAGGTGGGAATAAATCTTCCGCACTATGCGGCTTCGCAGGCTTTATATGGCACTACAGTTTCATATAACAACATGAAGAAGGGCGACGTTATCTTCTTTGGCGGAGCGTCGATCTCGAGCATTTACCACGTTGCTATCTATATCGGCGACGGCAAAATGGTACACGCCCAGAACACTGACACTGGTATCGTTATTTCAAATGTTGAGTATTTTTCAAGATACAACAACATCACTATAATAAAAAGACTTATATAACGTAAAAACGCAGTCTGCAAGGGCTGCGTTTTTTTATATCTATAATTATTCAACATAAAACGCCACGAAAATTCATATAAAATTACTTAATTGTGAACATTCATTTTCAAACCTATTGACAAAGCTAAGTATTTGTGATATAATTAAATCAAATAAAGATTGTAGGCTTTGATAACAATTGCTGTACAAAACAGCAGTAAGGCAGGGGGAAGAATAATGGATAGTCTGAAAACGTGTTTTTTTGGCGGCTATGATAAGCTTGATACATTAAAATATATCGACACCATAACCAGCGAGATCTATATGCTGGAGTCGGCTATCGAAAGGAAAAAGAACGGTGATAACTTTGTTATCCCCGGAGAAACAGGTCAGCGAAAGCTTAAAGGCTCAGCGCTCGGTGGATTTGCAAAGCCTGATGTGGACAGCTACATCTGTGCGCTTCTTGGAAAGGCGGCTGAGCTTCGTGAAAAGCTTTGTAGCTAACGGCTAATAAAGGCAAAAAAATATCCGCAGAGGTCATTTTATATGGCTTCTGCGTTTTTTTTGTCGTATCTTGTCTTAAAAGAGCAATAAAAAAAATTAATACCCACTTCCATCGGCTGAAATGAGCATTAATTTTTTATAGAATTATGAAAGGGATTCTTTGGTATTTGGTAAAACCTAAAGACGAGGAAATGTATCAGCGACTTGGGGAATCGCAGAGGGAAAGAAGACAAAAACCTGACTTTAAGTTTTACCAATTACCAAAGCTTTTTTTGTTTCTTCTGCTGTGATTATATAATACCAGTTCTGTGTGAACCGAATATGAATTTTCAGGGGATTTCGGAGAGTTTTTTGAAAAAAATAAATGTTAATCACCAGTTCACAATTATAAGCTATAATGTCATTATTGGGGAATTTTTTTTTACGAGGGAGGATATTTTATGTTTCAGATACTTGTGGTGGAGGACGACGCAAGCCTTAGAAAGCTCATGTCTGCCGCACTTAAACAGCATGGCTATGTGACTTTTCTTGCAAATGACGGTCTGGAGGCTTTGGACGTTCTTGAAAAAACGAATATAGACCTTATAATTTCGGATATAATGATGCCGAATATGGACGGATATGAGCTTACAAGACAGCTCAGAAAAGCTGATTTCAACCTGCCTATACTTATGGTCACCGCAAAGGAGACCTTCGAGGACAAGCAGGAGGGCTTTTCTGCCGGCACAGACGATTATATGGTAAAGCCTATTGATATAAATGAGATGATACTCCGTGTGGGTGCGCTTTTAAGGCGTTCAAAAATGGCGTCGGAACATTCTCTTACTGTAGGAAACTGCGTGCTTGATTATGACGCTATGAGCGTGGCGGTTGACGGCGGAGCGGCGGAAACTATACCGCAAATGGAGTTCAAACTGCTTTTTAAACTGCTCAGCTACCCTGACAAGATATTCACACGCCGCCAGCTCCTTGACGAGCTTTGGGGCATGGATAAGGACGTTGACGAGCGTACTGTTGACGTTCACGTTAAAAGGCTGAGAGAGCGTTACGGAAGCTGTGAATCCTTTGATATTGTCACGGTTCGTGGACTTGGCTATAAGGCTGTGAAAAAGCAGTGAGGGATAAGCTTGAGGGGTGAGGGGTTTGGATAAGAAAAAGACCAAAAATAAAACAAGTTTGCAGTTCAAGCTGACTCTTATGTTTTTCTTTGTGATGCTGGTGTCGGCTTCTATATCGGTGTCAGTGCTTGTAATGGTGTGCAGTCCTGTAATGAAAAGCAATGCCGAACAGCAGTTGGTGGAGCTTTCCATGGCAATGGATCAGCTTGAAGAAAAGGGCGGCTTCACTGTGGACGAGATAGTTTCCATTGTGAACAATTCAGCCTATAGTCTGTCAGTGGTGGATAAAAACGATTCAAGAGTACACGACCATTTTGCAGATATCGTGCATAAGGGATATTATGTGTCCTCAGAGGGCGTTGTGCCTAACGCAACTATAATCTCCCAGGTCTATGATAAGTTCGTTATCATAGACAGCTTTTCAAGCGACAGCGTTTACTGGGTAGTAAACCTTGTTGTCATCATAGCTTTTATGGTCTGTATCGTTATCGGTACCATTATAACAGCGTTCATGAGCCGAAGCATTATACAGCCTATACGAGATCTTAGTGCGGCGGCGGCTGAGATAGCAAAGGGCAATTTTAAGGTAAGAGTAAGAGAGCCGTCTGATCCTGAATACAGCATACTTGCGCAGAACTTTAACAAAATGGCTGAGGAGCTTGCAGGTACGGAAACGCTGAGAGGTGACTTTATCTCAAACGTTTCCCACGAGTTCAAAACGCCTCTGGCTTCCATACAGGGCTTTGCAAAGCTTCTGCAATCTGACGATATAACCGAGCAGGAGCGTGAGGAATACACGCAGATAATAATCGACGAAACATCACGGCTTTCAAAGCTTTCGTCAAATATTTTGAGGCTCACAAAGCTTGAAAATCAGAAAACAGTGGGCAAAAAGACAAGATTTTCTCTTGACGAGCAGATAAGAAAAATACTTCTTGTGCTTGAACCTGAGTGGTCGAAGAAAAAAATCGACCTTGATATCGACCTTGAGGATATCATGTATGTGGGCAGTGAGGAGCTTATGGCACAGATATGGCAGAATATCATCAACAACGCTATCAAGTTCACTCCGGAGGGCGGAAAGATAAGCGTGAAGCTTTTCCGCAACGAGAAAAATATTTCAGCGGAGATATGGGACAACGGTCCGTCTATAGCCCCTGACGTAAAGGCGAAGATATTTGATAAGTTCTATCAGGGCGACCGCTCCCGTGCAACAGAGGGCAACGGTCTTGGACTTGCACTTGTAAAAAGGATAATCGAGCTTTCCGAGGGAAGCATAGAGGTAGAAAACGATATGAAAAAAGGCGGCGTTTGCTTCCGCATAAGCCTGCCTTATCTTATTGAGGATATGATGTAGTGTAGGGGCAACCTTGGGTCGCCCGCCTATCACAGCCCATTATACATACGAAGATTTTTTGCAAACAAAAAGGAGCAGTTCATTGCGAATTGCTCCTTTTATCTGTCTATCATGTTTTAGAACAGACTTGCCACAAAGCCTGCTGCCACGCCGAAAACATAAAGTATTCCCATTATGGCGAAATTCTCTTTCATGTTGTGCTTGTTGGTCTTGAAAAGCACCAGAAGTCCCACTCCTGCTCCTGTGCAAAGTCCTGCGATAAGCGAGCCGAAGCTCACAACGCCCTCGATATAAAGCTGAGTGAGAACAACAGAAGCCGCACAGTTCGGGATAAAGCCTATTATTCCTGCTATGAACGGCTGAACTATGCTGTCAGACATAAGCAGGGTCTTTACTGTGTCCTCTCCTGCAAACTCCATTACCGCACCGAGAATAAGGTTTACCGCAAATATAAAAAGTATTATGCTTACAGTGTGGTGAAGTGCCGAGTGCAAAATACTGTGGTGTTCGCAGTCGCAGTCCTCGCATATCTCTTTGAAAGGCTCTTCGTCCTGCTTTTTGCCCATAAGCTTTAAGATAAGGTCAACAAGCACACCTGCTATTATAGCCACAGCTACCTTTATAAGAATAAGCTGCCAAAGCTTGCCGGCAAACGCAGGGTTTGCTATCATCATTGGTATTGCCTCGTCGCTTGTGGCAAGGTATACCGAAATGAGAGTTCCCATTGTGATCAGCCTGCCTGAGTAAAGGTTGGAAGCCACAACGGAAAATCCGCACTGTGGCACTGCTCCAAGTATGCTTCCTCCTATTGCACCAAAAGGTCCCATTTTTCTAAGAGCCTTTCCAAGCTTGTCGGCAGAACGATGCTCTATATACTCTATAAGCAGATAAACACCGAACAGAAAAGGCAGGATCTTAAGGCTGTCTATTAATGCGTCAAGAAAAACGTCAACTAAAGTTTCAAACATATATCTATCTCCTGTAAAATATCCATTAAAACGATCTCTGTATCAACTCGACTATTATACAATATTTATTCACCCTTGTCAATCTTATGTTTATATGATAATCTGTTCATTTGTTTACCCTTTTCAGCAACAAAAAACGGACGAAATTTCTCCGCCCGTTTGATGTTTTTATTCTGTTTTATACAGAACGCTTTGTAAAGCCGTCCCATGCGGTGAGCAGGAACACCACCATGTGTGCTATAAGAACGCCTACGGCAAAGGTCACGCTGTGCTGGGCAAATATTGAGTAGCCCTTTGAGATAGAAGCAAGGTCTGTGTTTGCGAACACAAGGAATCTTGCCCAATCCTGTCCAAGCTGACCCAAAAGCTGTGTGACCGTTGAGCCTATGCACATTGTGAATACGCTGACGCCGATAGCAAGGGCTGTGCTTCTTACGAGTGACGAGATAGCAAACGCCAGTGTTGACATTACCACCATTTCAACGCTTTTCATCAGATATTGCTCTGCCGCATAAAGCAGTGTAGGCATTTCCTTTACTTCGCCGCCGCTTACATAGATATAAGGCGTTGAGAAGCCGTCAAAGCCGAGCATAAGCCCTGTAATAGGTATCATTACCACAAAAAGTATGCAAAGCATTATGTAACCCACTGTGATGACAGTGAAGTATTTTGACATCAGTATCTTCCAGCGTTTAACAGGGTTTATAAGCAGGAACTTGACAGTTCCCTGTGAAAATTCAGAGGACACAATGCCGCCTGCGATAACGATAGCAAGCAGTGCGACTACTGTTACAAGGGAAGTGCTTGTGAGGAACACTGTCCAGAATGTTATCTGCTCAGGCTCGTTTGTTTCAAACAGCGTCATTTGGTTTGCTGTGTTGTCGAGCTTATCATTGTCAAGCTGATAGAGTGCAAGTTTTATATTATCCTCCAGCTTTGCTCTGCTGTTCTGTCCGTCAGACTTTGCGTCGCCCATGGTCGCAATGGTGTTTTTTGCATTTGCAACTGTCATGATAAGATCGTTTTTCTTCTCGTTTGACTTGTCAAAGGAAATATCCTTGTCCAACCTGTATTGATATTCCCACTTTTCACCCTCTGTGAGTATGTCATTATCCAGCCTGTATTGACAGAAGCCACGCCAATCGTTGTCGTCAAGATACTTCTTTATCCCTGACATATCACCAGTGCCGTTTGCGAACACGGCTGACAGTACATCATATTTCCAATCATCGCTGTCGATATCGTTGTCTATAAGATACTGCCACATTGCGATCTCGTTAGGGTCGCCGTTTGTGTTTTTGAGCCAGTCTATGGTTTCCTGATAATCACCAGTTGCGTCATAGCTTGAATAGTTATTGCTCTCCATATTGTGCTTTGCAAAAAGTGCAATGCCTGAAAGTCCAAGCGCACATATTATTATAAGCACGATCATTATTTTTGTTGATAGCTTTTTGAAAACCTTTATGTACTCGTTTTTCACAAGTCTGAAAAATCTAGCCAATCTGTACGCCCCCCTCCTTTCCTCCTGTAAGCTCGATGAATACGTCCTCAAGCTTCTTGTTCTCTCTGCGGTGAACAGTGTAAAGTGAAACTCCGCCCTCGATAAGCGTCTTGTTCACCGAGGCTATCTTTTTCTTCTCTATCTCCACAGGGATAGAAAGGACAACTGCACCTGTTTCCTTGTCGATGTGCTTGCCCTCGTCTGCGAGCTTTATAAGACTCATAGCCTTTTGCGGGTCGTCAACTTCAAGTACATATTCAGCAATTGAGCTGTCAGACTGTGAGATAAGCTCCTCCATTGTGTATGAGCCTATCATTTTTCCGTTTGCGATAATGCCCACTCTGTCGCACATCATTTCCATTTCGCTCATGAGGTGTGAGGATACCACAACGCAAGTGCCTTCCTTGTGAGCAAGCTCTTTGAGTATGTCACGAAGCTCCTTTATGCCCTGCGGGTCAAGACCATTTGTAGGCTCGTCAAGGATAAGAAGCTTTGGTCTGTGGAGTATAGCCTGCGCAACGCCAAGACGCTGACGCATACCCAGAGAGTATTTCGACACCTTGTCATTAATGCGGTTTGAAAGCCTTACAAGCTCCACCACCTCTTTGATACGCTTCTCAGTTACTCCCTCTCTCATTCTTGCATACTGACGTAGGTTTTCAAGTCCCGAGAGATATTTATACATCTCAGGGTTTTCAACAATGCCTCCAACGTTCGCCATTGCGCCCTCAAAGTCTTTTTTGATATCCTTTCCGTTAATGGATATCTCCCCCTCGTCAAGCTGTAAAAGTCCCACTGCTATCTTTATAGTTGTGGTCTTTCCTGCGCCGTTAGGACCGAGAAAGCCGTAGACCTCGCCACTGTAACACTCCATATCTATGCTGTGAAGTATCTGCTTTTTGCCAAGGGTCTTGTTAAGCCCCTTTATCTTTAGAATAGTATCACTCAACGCTGTCTGCCCCCTCGCTGTCGGTATTTTCTGCACTGTCTGAGCTTTCTGACAAACTGCTGTCCGGAACTATCTCAGACTCAGCCTTGCTTTCATCAGCCACGCTGTCACTGTTGTTATCATCAAAGCTGTAATCCTCGCCATATCCGTAGTCGCTGGACGTTGCTATCTTCCAGCCGTCAGAAGTACGCAAAAGATAAAATTCAGCATTTTCATAACTGAAAATCGCCTTGTATGAAGATGTGCTAGGCTCATAGTTGTCGGAATTTGTGTAGTTACCGCTTGTCATGGTGCTTATGCCGTTGGTCGTGAGAAAAGTTGGGTCGCCCTTTGATACGTCATAGCACACATTGTATATCATAGTGACCTTTGCTCCGTCGGCTCCGCTCTTGTTTATTGACATCTCTTTTATGTCATACTCAGCCGAGGTGATATCTCCCCCCTGCGTTGCAACTTCAGCTTGGTTTATTTCGTCCAGAAGTCCTGACTTTGACGAAGCGTACTCATTGTCAGAAGTGGTGTAGTCAGTATAATGCTTATCCACAAAATCTGTCAGTTGACTTTTTAACTTATCACTGCTTCCAACGTTTGCACTTGTCAAGTCTGCGATATAATCCCTCATAGTCTGTTCTATCTCAGGCTTGGAAGTCTTGAACTGGTTGTTATCATACGCTGTGTAGCATACAACGACCAGCGCAAGCACACCGCCAAGAACCAAACCTCTGTTTATGTTTCTTAGTTTCAAAGTTTCTCCTCCTTGTGTTCCTTCTTTTTCACGGTTTTCCCGTCAACGTATATAAGTTTATCATAGCCCTTTCCAACTGTCAACCGGTTTAAGAAACGCTTAAGATTTTCATAAGACAACCATACAGACCATAAGATAAAATATGGTTTTTGTTTAAATATCTGTAGTGGCGAACAGTTCGCTCTCCTTATTAGCGTATTTGCAAGCAAAGCAAAAAGGCGGTGGAACACGCACGATAACGTATCCCACCGCCTATATGAAATGAGGAAAATTATCCTTTTTATAAAAAGAGCTTCAGGTCATTCTCTGCCTTTTTCGGGTCTTTAAGACTTATGCTCCTTACCGCCTTTCTCAGCGGCAGTACCCTTGACGGAACTACCGACAGCATATCCACATCAAGCTCCAGAAATATCTCTGTGAGCGTTGGGTCGCCTGCTATCTCACCGCAAATGCCTGCTTTTATGCCGTTTGCATGGGCGTTGTCGCACACCATTTTTATCATTCTAAGCAGTGCCCTGTGATTTTTCGGTGATACCCTGTCATAACATGGGTTCTGCCTGTCAAGTGCAAAGGTGAACTGTTCAAGGTCGTTGGTGCCGATGTTGAAAAAGTCCACCTCTTTGGCAATGATATCGCTTGTTATCACCGCCGCAGGGGTCTCTATCATTGCCCCGAGCTTAACATTGTCGGCAAATTTCCTGCCCTCTTTTATAAGCTCTGCCTTGACCTGCACGATAAGCTCTTTCACCCTCAGTATCTCGCTCACGTCTATGACCATAGGCAGAAGTATTGAAAGCTGTCCGTAAACAGACGCTCTGTATAACGCCCTTAGCTGTGTTTTGAATATGCTTTCTCTTTCAAGACAAAATCGTATGCCTCTACAGCCCATAGAGGGATTTCTCTCAGCACTCATGTCTGCACAATCAGGTATCTTGTCTGCACCTATATCATAAGTGCCTATTATGACCTCTTTACCCTCCATTGCCTCCAATGCCTTGCGGTAGGTGTAAAACTGAAAATCCTCGTCAGGAAAAGCAGGTCTGTCAAAGCACATAAACTCCGTTCTGAAAAGACCTATCCCACCTGCGTCGTTTTTTACCGCCGATTCAAGCTCCTCAGAGTTGAGTATATTCGCATATATCTTTATCTCATGTCCGTCACGAGTGATGTTTTTTCTGCCTTTGAGCCTTGTGAGAAGTTCCTTTTTCCTGCCCTCAACGGCTTCCTTGTATTCAAGCTGTCTGAGAGTATGCTCATCAGGCTCTATGTAAAGCGTTCCGCTGTAGCCGTCAAGAACGGCTTCCTTGCCCTCGTATTCGTCAGAAAGCTCTGCTCCAACGTTTACAATGGCAGGTATGCCAAGATTTTTCGCAAGTATCGCAGTATGAGAGTTCACAGAACCGGACCTTGTGCAGAAGCCCTTTATCTTCGTCTTGTCCATGAGCAGGGTTTCTGAGGGCATAAGGTCACCGGTGCAGATAATGGCGTTCTCTCTGAGTATGGGAAGCTTGTCGGCACAGTTTAAAATGTGTCTTAAAAGTCTGTTTGAAACGTCCTTGACGTCAGCCGCTCTGCTTTGCATATATTCGCTGTCCATTTGTGCCAGCATCTCCGCAAAGCTTCTTGAAGTGCTTGCAACTGCATAATCGGCATTGAAATGCTCGTCAAGTATCTTTGTGCGAATACTGCTGTCGTATTGCTCGTCGGTGATAAGCATTTGGTGTATCACAAATATTTGAGCGTCGCCTTCCCCAACGCTTAACCTTGCACGGTCATAAAGCTCCCCAAGCTCCACAAGAGCAGCGTTTTTAGCCTTGACATATTTTTTGTATTCAAGTTCAGGGTCGGACACTTTTATCTTGTTGATGATAAATTCGTCACGATGATAAAAGGTCAGCTTTCCTCTTGCAATGCTTCCGAATACCGATCGTCCTTTTATGCTTATCATGAGCGCTCACCCCCAAAAAAACATACCTATCTGATATAATTATATCACCATTTGTTTAACGATAAAAGTAAAATGCCGTCTGTTTACAAAACATTAATAATATTCGTGATTTTAGCAAACAAGACAATCAATATTTCAGCAAATTTAACAAATCAGAAACATTTTGCGACCTTATGACAAAATCAGAATAGTACAATCCCTAAAAATCATATGATTAAAAAGCGTACGAGCGATACTTTATATAAGGAGGGACAAATATGTTTTCAGCACTGTTTGAACTGCTTACGGGGAATTTTCTATTTTTCGCACTGCATTTTGACAGCCGCAGCGTGTTTCCAAAACCGTTGTCTGCGAAAGAGGAGCGTGAGTGTTTTGAGAGAATGGCGCAGGGTGACAAGGCGGCAAAGGATAAGCTTATCGAACACAATCTCCGTCTTGTGGCACACATTATAAAAAAGTATTATTCAAATTCCACAGATCAGGAGGATCTTATCTCTATCGGCACTATCGGTCTAATAAAAGCTGTGTCAACATTTGACTACAAGAAAGGCTGTCGCTTCGCCACCTATGGGAGCAGGTGCGTGGAGAACGAGATACTAATGCACTTCCGCTCCCAGAAAAAGTCTGCCAACGATATCCACTTTGACGAGCCTGTTGACTCCGATAAGGACGGCAATCAGCTTTGCCTTATCGACATAATCGCAGACGGAGAGGACGTTGCCGACAAAATAGAGCTTTCCATTCGCAGTGAACAGCTCTACCGCTATATCGAAAGCTCTCTTGATGAGCGTGAAAGACAGATAGTTACTCTGCGCTATGGTCTTTTCGGTCAGCCGCAGCTGCCGCAGCGAGAAGTCGCAAAACGCCTTGGTATCTCACGTTCCTATGTTTCAAGGATAGAAAAGAAAGCCTTGAAGCTTCTTAAAGACCGCTTCGATAAGCAGTGATAGGCGTTGACGCAGTAGGGGCGAACAGCGTTCGCCCGCTGATTATCATATCATGTCATGACATTATTTTAGCACTCGTAAAACTAATATGCTAGCACTCACATAATAAGAGTGCTAAAATTCAGCTAATGTTCACAATATCTTCACACAATGAACACATAGCAGGGGTATCATAAAGACAATGAAGAAAGGAAATGATACCAATGGAAGAACAGAATAAATGATAAAAGCTTACAAGACAATTTAAGATATAACACATCAAGGAGGAATTTATATGTTTGGACTTACACCATTTGAAAGAAAGAGCTACGACCTGTTTAACGCATTCCATGATTTTGAGAATGATTTCTTTGGAGAAAATGCACTCCAGAGCTTCAAGACCGATATCAAGGACGAGGGCGACAAATATGTAATGGAAGCAGAGCTTCCGGGCTTTGATAAGGACGATATCAAGCTTGACATCTCAGGCAACGATCTTGTTCTTACCGCTGAGCATAAGGCAGAGACAGAGGATAAGAAAGACAAGTATATCCGCCGTGAGAGGACATACGGTTCTTATCAGAGAAGCTTTGACCTTACAGGCATTGATACCAACAATATCGCCGCAGAGTACAAGAATGGTATTCTGACCCTTGACCTGCCAAAGATGCAGGAGGTAAAGCCTGAAACCAAAAGACTTGAGATAAAGTGATTTAAGTAAAGTCAAGGCTTTGAATGAGGCGATACCAATGGGTCACGATATGATTTGCAATAGGTTTTGCTAGAATAAAATATCCGTGAGAGCGAAATGCCCCCACGGATATTTTTTGTTATCACGATTTTTTCTCACGGCTTTTGAGCCATATTTTTCGTATTAGTATGGCAAGTAAAATTCCTGCCACTGCACCGCTTGTGTCGATAAGAACATCACGCACCTGCCCTGCACGCCCTGGCACGAAAAGCTGATGTATCTCATCGCTTGAAGCGTAGATGCAAGAAAAAACTGCCGCAAAAAGCCCTCTGTATCCAAGCTTTTTCACCTTTGAAAAATTGATGAACGCAAGTATTCCAAGCAAGGCGTATTCGCTGAAATGCGCAAGCTTTCTTATGATGAACGTGGCGGTGTCCTTGTATTCCGCCTGCGCTGTAGTGTCAAGGCTGTCATATACAGGGTTGACAAATTCTATCACTGTGTTAAACACCGCATTTGATTGCTTGTTGGACTCGTCAGCATTGTTTGCCGAAAACATGAATATCACCACGCACCACAGCACAAGTGCCGACCCTTTAAGTATTATCTTTATCCTGCCTTTTGAAGTTGCTTTCAATGTAGCCTTTCAGCTCCTCTTTTTTGTTTTCCACCTTTTCGTCTATAACACCGTTCAATGCAAGCTCCAGCCCGATGCCGATATCCTTTCCGCCAAAGCCCATTTGTAAAAGATCCTTGCCGTTTATGTCAAGGTCGCAAATGTGGATACACTCGTTGTCCTCTTTTATCTCCATTGCAAGCTCTGCGATATGGTCAAGTTCTGCAAGCTTTTCCTGCCGTTTGTAGTCCGACTGGGCATATGTGTCAGCCCTGCGCACCTCCAGATAATCCATAACAAAGTCAAAGTCATGCTGAGCCATAAATCTCCGCACCGACTTTTTCGTGGCAGATATCCTGTTGTCATGCTCCCATATAAGCTCATAAATATATTTCGACGAAGCGTTGTCTATCCTGAGCCTTTTTAATATCTTCTCCGCCATGTAAGCACCCTGGAACTGGTGCTTTTTAAAGTGCGAAATGCCGTTCTCGTCAACAGTGTGCATTCTCGGCTTGCCGATATCGTGAAGAAGCATAGTAAGCCTCATCTGCCACTGTGGTCTGACGTTCTCAACGCTCAAACAAATGTGACCGTAAACATCAAGAAAATGGTGGGGATTGTTCTGCCTGAAATCAAAGCTTTCCCGAAGCTCAGGTATGAACACCGCTATGACCTCACGATAGTCAAGCAATATCTTCCTTACACCCTTTCCACAGAGAAGCTTTTTAAGCTCCGACGCAATGCGTTCGGCGGAAATGCTTTTTAAAAGCTCACGTTGTTCAAGTATAGCCTTTGAGGTCTTTTCCTCGATCTCAAACCCAAGGCATGAAGAAAATCTCAGCCCTCTTAATATCCTCAGAGCGTCCTCGTCAAAACGCTTTTCAGGTTCGCCAACGCATTTTATAATACCCTTTTCAAGGTCGCCTTGTCCACCGTAAAGGTCAATAAGCCCCTCTTTTGGTGAGTATGCCATAGCGTTCACAGTAAAGTCACGACGTTTTAAGTCCTCCTCCAGCGAGCTTTCAAATGTCACCTGAGCAGGCTTTCTATGCCCTATATACTCTCCGTCACTGCGATAACAGGTTATCTCCACCGGCTCGCCCTCTATCAAAACAGTGAGCGTGCCATGCTTTAGCCCGGTTTCAATAGTGCGGAAATTTGCGAAAACTTCAAGCATTTTGTCAGGGGTGCAGTTTGTGCAGACATCGTAATCATGAGGCTTTTTGCCAAGCAAACTATCTCTTACACAGCCACCGACTATATATCCCTCGTAGCCGCACTCATTCAGCCTGTCAAGAGCCGTCTTGACAAACTGCGGAATAAAGATCTCCAATTTACTGCCTCCCTTTATAGTTTTGTGAATTATGTGGGACTTTCGGGTCATAATATTTACATGAATATCTCGAAAATAATTGACCCCAAAATCTCACGGAGAGCGTTCCTCGCCCTCACGGGTATAGTGAGCGCACTTATGCAATCTATCTTGAATTTGCCGTGGCTTGCGTTTTTTATCTTTGCACCAATGGTGCATTGCCTGTCAGTCTGCCATGAAAAAAAGGCTTTCAGGCTTGATTTTCTGTGCTTTTTTGTACCATATTATCTTTTTCAGCTCACTTTTATGCTCACTATATGGAAAATATGTCCTCTGCCGTCCTTTGCCTCTATACCTCTTGCTACTTTAGCGTGGTTAGGTCTGACCTTGTGGGAGTGTATCCTTATGTATCTTCCACTGAGCCTTTTCCTGCCCCTGCGACCGCATCTCAAACACCGTTTGTCTGAGATAGTTTTGCTCTGCCTGCTTTTGACAGCAGGGGAGTGGCTTCAAGAGAAAGTTCCGATTTTGGCGTTTCCGTGGTCTGCGTCATGGCTAGCTGTAACAAGTTCGCCACTGCTTTTGCAATCCGCCACGCTCATAAGCTGCCGCCTTACAAGCTTTATAATTTTCCTGCTCAACGGTCTGCATGGGGAGATATATACTAGCAAAAAGCGTTTTGCCTACACCGCCTTTGCAATGCTTTTGCAGGGGGCAAATTTAAGCTACGGACTTTATTCCATAAACCTCGACAAAAAGCTTGATAAAATCTACCCTCAGATAGACGTTATCTGCGCACAGGATAGTCTGGAGGGCAGGGAAAAATCACACCGTAAAGCCCTTGACTCAGCACGCTCCTATCTTTCTATAATGGAAAGCTGTTGGCGGTGGGGTACTGATCTTGTTCTGCTTCCTGAAACTGCCGTGTCGAAAGACTATGACGAACAGCTAAAAGAATTTTCCCTTATATCAGACTTTGCCGCCACCCATGGGTGTACCCTTGTGACAGGCTCGTTCTATCTTGAAAACGGCAAGGATTACAACGCCCTTTTCGCCTATGATAAAAACGGCATTGCGTCTTCGCCCTACCTGAAACAAGTGCTTGTGCCTTTCGGTGAAAAGACACCTTTTGCAGGCATTTTCCACCTTGACACTATGAGCGAATGTGCAGACGAAAGACACACCAAGCCCCTCACTTCCGACGGCATGACCATAGGCTCTGTTATCTGCATAGAGTCCATTTTCCCAAGCCTTGTGAGCCGACAGAAAGAGCAGGGCGCACAGATAATTTGCGTTTCCACCAACGATTCATGGTTTGGCAAAAGCTCCGCCCGTGAACAGCATTACCGCCACTGCATAATGCGAGCAGTTGAGAACAGAAGATATGTCCTCCGTGCAGGAAACTGCGGAATATCGGCGATAATATCTCCCACAGGCGAGCAACTGTCCGTAAAATCGGACAAGGCAAAAGGTGCGGTGTGGGGAAAAGTTACCCTTATTGGCAGGTGACTTTTTTCACCACTCTATCTCAAAAAGTCTAGCCATATAAGGTCTGTCAAACTTAACAGAAACACAGCCCGTGGCTTTAGAAAACTCCACAGGGGTTTCGCTGAAATCAGGATAATTGCACTTCACCCTTGCGTCAACACCCTTGAGGAAGCCTATAGGCAAAACGCAGGTGTCGCTCTTGCCCTCTCTCCTCCATACGGCAAGATAAGCCTTGTTGCCGTTTCTCAGACCGAGAGATACCCAGTCGTCCGAAAATTTGGACAGCCCCAAGCTCCAGAACGGCACTGCTTCCTTTATGTCCGCCCTTATCTTCTTGTAAACGCTGATAGCTTCCTTGACAAGTGCCTTGCGCTCAGGGTCGATGTTGCCAAGGTGACCGCTCTGGTGGATACGCAGAAGCATAGCGTTAATCATGTTGAAAACAACTTCCTCCCTGTCACCTGATGTGATAGGATAAGCCCAGATAGCCGATTGCTCAGGGCAAAGTGCAGTAGGGGAGTTCGCCGCAATGGTGCAGTATTTTTTGTAATCGTCCTGATCTGATGTGGATTGAATGGAGTATCTTGACAGCATCGCATAATCCATTCTGAGTCCACCGCTGGAGCAGTTTTCTATAATAAGGTCAGGGTGACGAGCAAAAACACCGTCAAGCCATTCAAGATAAGCCTTTTCATGACCCCACAGACCCTCGCCAACGCTGTCGCAGTTCTGCTCAGTGCCTATACCAGGCTCTATGTTGTAATCCATTTTTATGTAGCCAATGCCGTATTCCGAAACGAGCCTGTCTATTACCTCGTCAGCGTGAGCACGGACTTTCGGATTCCTGAAATCAAGCTGATAACGGCTTCTGTCATAGACTCTCTTGCCGTGACGTGTGAAGAACCAACTGTCATCGCAAACGCTGTCCACAAGCGGACACTTTATTCCCATGACCTCTATTTCAAGCCAAAGCCCAGGTATCATGCCCTTTTTGCGGATATAGTCGGCAACTTCCTTTACGCCGTTAGGAAAACGCTTCCTGCTCTCTTTCCATTCGCCGACCTCGTCCCACCAAAAGCCGTCAGCATACCAGCCTGCGTCAATGCAGAAATATTCACAGCCTGCCTCTGCCGCAGCGTCCACAAGGGGAAACTCCTTTTCAGCCGTTGGGTCACCCCACAGACAGTTCATGTAGTCGTTGAATATTACCGCAAGCCTCTGATTGTCCTTGTTGCGGCGGCGTATCTTTCTGCGGTATTTCGTCAGCTCGCCCATAGCCTTGTCAAAGCTGCCGGCCACAGAGCCTACTGCACATTTCACGCTTTCTATGCTCTCGTTAGGCACAAGGTTTTTATACCAGTGGGACTCTATCTCTGACGGACCTGAAAGCTGTAAATAGAAGTGTCCTCCCACGTCCGAAAGCTCCCAGTGCCAAGAACCGTTTTGCTCTATCTGCCAAAACAGCACCGAGCCTGCTTCGGTGTTTTCAAGCACACCCATTGGTATGTATTCCTTTGCCGACCAGTTTCCAACGTTTGTGCAGGCAAAAACCTTTGATGAACGCTGTTCCGTAGGCTTTGCAGATGAAGCAAGCCCCACCTGTTCAAGGGTGTAGTCCTGCCACTGCAATTCACGCTGCCATGAGTTGTGGCATACCCATATCTTCATCTTGTCCTCAGGCTTTTTAAGCCCCTCTTTTTCTACGCCCGTCAGCGCAAAGGAGGACATATATTCAATGGTCTGTACCTCGCTGCCCTTGTTTGTAAGGGTAGTCCAACAGCGTACAACAGACGTGCCGGTGTAAAACTGATAGTGGGACACAGCTTCAAGACCTGTGCCCTCATCAAATGTCACAAGCTCAAGCTTTCTGCCATAATCATTGTTCACATCACGGAAATCCTTGAACTTCATTCTCCAACCTGGTGCGGTCACAATATATTTGTTGCCGTGACGCTCGTCAGGACGGTCGATACCGCTCGCCTGTATCTCTACAGGTCTGAAAGTTTTCAGCCCCATGTATGAAGCCGTCTTGGCTTCATCAAAAGGCAGAGCAGAGAAGTGCAGAAGCTTCGCCTCGTTGTCGTCTGTTATCTCAAATACTATATTAATGCCGTTTTCATATATCTCAATACGTTTCATATGGCGTATTTCCCTTCGTGATCTGTTTATCTGTACATATTATCGTACACTTATATCATTTTCGCAAGCTCGTCAAGTATCCTGTGAGCGGCTTGCTCTTTGGTCATAATAGGCAGCTCCACAGCACCGCCCTCAGTGATAAGGGTGATAACATTAGTGTCCGTCTTGAAGCCTGCGCCAGCGGTCTTTAGTGAGTTTGCGCATATCATATCGCAGTTTTTGTTGGTGAGCTTTTTCTCAGAGTTCTTGATAACGTCCTGCGTTTCCATGGAAAAACCGCATATGACCTGACCGTCACGTTTGTGCTGACCTAGATAGCCAAGAATATCCTGCGTGCGTTTTAGCTCTATCTTCATGTCATCGTCAGACTTTTTTATCTTGTTGTCAGCCACCGCAACAGGCGTGTAGTCAGCCACAGCCGCCGCCTTTACGATAATATCCTGCTCAGGAGCAAGCTTTGTGACAGCTTCAAACATATCCGCCGCAGACTTTACGTTCACAACGTCCACGAACATAGGTGGCAAAACTTCCATGTGACCTGCCACCAACGTCACCTTTGCACCTCTTTGCATAGCCGCTTTAGCAAGTGCACAGCCCATTTTTCCGCTTGAATGATTAGTGATGTACCTCACAGGGTCGATAGCCTCCATGGTCGCACCAGCCGTAACAAGCACCTTTTTGCCTGCAAGATCCTTCTCAAAAGCAAGCTCCCGAAGAATGTATTCAAACAACACCTCAGGCTCAGGCATTCTGCCGTCGCCGTCATCACCGTTTGCAAGCATACCTCTGTCAGGAGCGATCATCTCGTAGCCGAAACGTTCAAGCTTCTGGATATTGTCCTGCACAATAGGATTGTGATACATATTGTGATTCATGGCAGGGGATATCATTTTCTTGCAAGGGCAAGCCATGACAGTGGTGGTGAGCATATCGTCAGCAATGCCGTATGCTATCTTTCCGATAACATTAGCGGAAGCAGGAGCGATCATAACAAGGTCAGCCTGCTTTGCAAGAGCAACGTGTTCAACACTGTATTGAAAATTTCTGTCAAAAGTATCTATAAGGCACTTGTTGCCTGTAAGGGATTCAAAAGTGATAGGGTTTATAAATTGAGTGGCGTTCTGTGTCATGAGTACCTGAACATTGCAGCCTTGCTTTTTAAGCAGTCTTGCTAAAGTTGGGATCTTGTAAGCCGCAATACTGCCGCTGACGCCGAGAACGACCGTCTTACCTGAAAGAAGCATAGAGATGACCTCCTTAGTGGAATATATAAGGCAACACCGCACAAAGCCCGCCTGACGGCTTTGCACGCCATCTGCTTGCAGATTTTCCGTCATATCACACAAAAATCTGACTACGCATCTGACGCACAATCTTTGTGCGGTATTGCCTTAAATATAGTATAACACAGATCATGTTGAAATGCAAGATTTCAAGTGATAAGTGAGCATGGAAAATAACAGAAAACCGCTGCCCACAGATGCCCGTGAACAGCGGTCTGAACCATATGTCAATCCTTGTATTGCGAAGTTATCCCGAAGTATTCTTCAAGAGAAAGTCCGCTGTTGGTTATGTTTTGTGCTAAAGGCGTGCCTACATATCTTATATGCCAAGGCTCGTACTGATAACCGGTGTAAGCCTCCTTGCCCTTTGGATAACGAATTATAAAACCATATTTCGCACAGTTGTTGGCAAGCCACTTGGCTTCTCTTGTGCCGCCAAATGAGTCGCTGGCGTTGTTTACGTCTATTGCCATGCCCGTCTGATGGTCGCTGTAGCCGGGTCTTGCGGAGTATTTGTCTGCCGCAGCCTTGCCGTCACGGTTGCAGTACATATTATAAAGGTACCTCTGATCGTAATAAGAGCGGTAGCCTGAGCATACCCACAGGCTTATGCCGTCTTTATATGCAGCGGTCTGCATCTTTTTGAATGCCGCTGATGTTTCTTTGGTCAGACCCTTTGGGTCATAGCTTGCAGGGAGGGAATATGTTTTGTTCGCCAAAAGGACTCCGTCAACATAGCTCATGCCGTTTATGACCTCGACAGTGTGGTCTGGGGTCTTGACGGTTATCTCCTCGGAATATGCTCCATAGTGATTTGAACCTTTATCGTCCGTCTTGCAGGCTCTTACCTTGAATTTGTATGTAGTCTTTGCGTAAAGTCCGTTTATTGCGCAGGAATTTACCGTAGATGAAGCTATGTTCTTCCACTTGCCGTTTGTGTATATAAACACCTTGTAGCTTGTGCAGCCTACAGACTTCCAGTTAAGGTCAAGTGTAGAAGCGGTGATGTCAGAAGCTTTTACTCCTGTTACCTTCCTTGGATTTGTGGCAGAATTGTAGTTTTCACAATAGTCGCTGTATATCTTAACTCCGTCTACTATCTTATATGCTCTTACCTTGAAATTCTCCCTTGTTGCCGCAGGCAGACCCTTGACAGTGTAGGTCGTGCCTTTCACGTCAGCTATCTCAGGATATTTACCCTTTGAACGCATTCCCACAGAATAGCCGTCTGCACCGCTCACGGCGTTCCAGCTAAGCTTTATAGAGCTTGTGTTAGGGGTCTTAGATGTCAGACCAGTGACCTTGTTCACCGTGACAGCCTGTGCCGTTATCTCCTGCGAATATTTGCCGTAGTGATTTGCACCCTTATCGTCACGCTTGCAGGCTCTTACTTTAAATTTATAGCTTCCTGCGTCAAGTCCTATGACAGTGTAGCTGTTTGTATCCGTCTGCGCTATCTGCTTCCACTTGCCGTTTTCCAGCATAAAGACACGATAGTTTGAACAGCCCACCTTTTTCCATGAAAGGCTAACGGAAGCATTGCCCGTCTGAGCTTTAAGACCGCTTATAGGGCGGGGATTTGTGGCGGAATTGTAGTTCACTGAATAGTCGCCATAGACCTTTTGACCGTTCACTATCTTATAGGCTCTTACCTTGAAGTTCTCCCTCGTTGCCGCAGGCAGACCTGTAACAAGATATGTAGTGTCCGTAACGTCTGCTATCTCAGGATACTGACCCTTTGAACGCATTCCCACAGAATAGCCGTCCGCACCGCTCACAGCGTTCCAGCTAAGTCTTATGGAGCTTATATCAGGGGTTTTAGATGTCAGCCCTGTGACCTGAGGCAGACTTGTCTGCTCCGCAGCTTCAGCCGCCTGCACAGGCATACTCACACTTAGCACGCTGTCAGGTACAGCACCTGCCGCACATATCATCATAGCGGCACAAGCCACTGCCGCTGCATTTTTTCTGTTTATTATCTTTTTCATTTTTCAGACCTCCTTTGATGAAATTCTTTTTCACTTTAAGTATAACACATTTTTACCAGTTTGTAAACACACAATCCCGAATTATTTTTGTTCACATTTTGTTTTTTATGTTTACTTATACTCAGTTGCAAAACCTCTCTTTTGGTTGCTGAAAGAATGTATAAAAAAACAAAGACCGCAGAAAAAATCTACGGTCTTTTGTGGCTGGGGTGGAAGGATTCGAACCTTCGGAATGACGGAGTCAGAGTCCGTTGCCTTACCACTTGGCGACACCCCAATGTTTGTTCGATTTAGCTTGTTTTTGGTTGGGATAGATGGATTCGAACCATCGGAATGACGGAGTCAAAGTCCGCTGCCTTACCTCTTGGCTATATCCCATCGTCATGTCCCTCACTCAAACAGCTTAATCATTATAGCACACCATTTCGGGAAATGCAATACCTTTTAATGTTTATTTACAAAGCATTTACAATGCATTAACATATATGGGCAAAACGACGTAAAACCGTACGATTTTGTAGAAAAACTATTGAAAATAGTCAAAATATGTGATAAAATGACCATAGGAGCGTGGCTCGGAACAAAAAACGAAAGGTCGTAACCGTTATGGAAGAGAAGAAAAAAGGATTTATCAAGAAGTTTGTAAATGAGTTCAAGGCGTTTGCTCTCAAAGGAAACGTCATGGACTTGGCAGTGGGCGTTATCATAGGTGCTGCGTTTCAGGATATCGTGACGTCATTTACGGAGAATTTTATCAATCCGATAATAGGCTGTATAGGCGGTGCTGACGTAGAGGGCAAGATACATTTGCTTGGAAATCAGTACATAAACTACGGCGCATTTCTGACGGCAGTTATCAACTTTATAATCATGGCGTTCGTTATTTTTGTAATAATGAAGGTCATAAACAAGCTTGCGTCACTTGGCAAGCATGAAGAGCCTGAAAAGCCTGCAGAGCCACCGGTGGACATAGTGCTTCTTACAGAGATCAGGGATCTTCTCAAGGCACAGCAGGCGGCTGAGGCGAGCAAAGAGGAAGAAAAGACAGAAGAATAAGATCTGAAACGGTACACTTTTTAAGTTAAGGGACAGCTCCCATGTGGGGCTGTCTTTTTTGTTGGTTATCTTTTTGACGGTATTCGCACAAATTCAGGTAGGGGCAAACACTTTTCTTCTGTAAAAACTCCACAATTATTTATCTTTCACTTTGTCACTTATTCTGTTTTAAATCTCTTTACTTTTTTGTCATCATATGATAAAATAATAACATATATGTTTGTGAATACTTTTAAACTTTTAAGTTTTCTAGCTTTCAAGCTTTTAATTATGAAAGGAAGTTTTTGTATGCCTATAACCGAAATACTGGAGCGTAACGCAAGAGAGTTCGGAAACGATGTTGCTCTGGTAGAGGTCAATCCTGAGATCAGAGAAACCAGACGTGTGACTTGGAAGGAATATGAGCTTATCGAGCCTAACCCGGTCTGTCATTATCGCCGTGAGATAACCTGGAGCGTTTTCAACGAAAAGGCTAACCGCTTTGCCAATCTGCTTTTGTCCCGTGGGGTAAAAAAGGGTGACAAGGTGGGTATCCTGCTTATGAACTGTCTTGAATGGCTGCCTATTTATTTTGGTATCCTCAAGACGGGCGCGCTTGCAGTGCCGCTGAATTTCAGATACACTCCAGAGGAGATAAAATACTGTCTTGACCTTGCCGAGGTGGATATTCTTGTATTTGGCCCTGAATTTATCGGCAGAGTTGAGGAGATAGCTGATGAGATAAGCAAGAACAGACTTCTTTTCTATGTTGGCGAGAACTGTCCGTCATTTGCAGAGCATTATGACAGGCTCACTGCAAACTGCGCAAGCACTACTCCGTACATAGAGCTTACTGACGAAGATGATGCGGCTATCTACTTCTCGTCAGGCACAACAGGCTTTCCGAAGGCTATCCTGCACAATCACGAGAGCCTTATGCACGCCGCAAGAGTTGAGCAGAATCATCACGGTCAGACAAAGGAGGACGTTTTCCTTTGTATCCCTCCGCTTTATCACACAGGTGCGAAGATGCACTGGTTCGGAAGCCTTATCTCAGGGGGCAAGGCGGTGCTTCTCAAGGGCGTGAAGCCTGAATTTATACTTGATACTGTATCGAGGGAAAAGTGTACTATCGTATGGCTTCTTGTGCCTTGGGCGCAGGATATCCTTGACGCTATCGACAGCGGCGAGGTGACACTTTCAAAGTATGAGCTTTCACAGTGGAGACTTATGCACATAGGCGCACAGCCTGTTCCACCGTCACTTATTGCACGCTGGAAAAAGGTTTTCCCTAACCACAAATATGACACTAACTATGGTCTTAGTGAATCTATAGGTCCAGGCTGTGTACACCTTGGTGTGGATAACATTGACAAGGTAGGCGCAATAGGCAAGGCAGGCTTTGGCTGGAAGGTCAAGATAGTTGATGATAAGGGCAACACTGTAAAGCGTGGCGAAGTGGGCGAGCTTTGCGTAAAAGGTCCTGGCGTTATGACCTGCTACTACAGAGATCCAAAGGCGACGGCTGAAACTCTCAAAGACGGCTGGCTTTTCACGGGCGACATGGCTCAGGAGGACGAGGACGGATTTATTTACCTTGTTGACCGCAAAAAGGACGTTATTATAAGTGGTGGAGAAAATCTTTACCCTGTACAGATAGAAGACTTTTTGAGAAGTCACGACGCTATCAGGGACGTGGCAGTAATTGGTCTGCCTGACCAGCGTTTGGGCGAGATAGCGGCGGCAATAATCGAGCTAAAGCCAGATCACCCATGCACAGAGGAAGAGATAATGGCGTTCTGTCAGAAACTTCCGAGATACAAGCGTCCGCACAAGATAATCTTTGCAGACATACCGAGAAACCCGACGGGCAAGATAGAGAAGCCGAAGCTCAGGAAGATATACTGCGGAGAGAGCCTTGTGGCAAAGCAGAATCACGGATAAAAAGTAAAGAGGGGTAACAAAAATGGGACGAGAAGTAGTATTTGCCAACATACGAAAAAGAATGATAGCAATGATAGTTGGCGGTGTGATACTCACGCTAATGGGCGGATTTATCTCATTTGCGGCGGTAGTGGCTGGTGAATACAGTGTATTGATACTTGGACTTTTTGCGCTTACGCCTGGTGTTATATTTCTTATATTTGGCACGTCACGGAGGACGCACCCTGAAAAGAGCGGCATATTCAAAGCCAATCCCGATCTTTTACAGCAGGCTGACGAGCTTTACGCCAACATACAATATCAGGACGATTATATTATCGTATCCGACAGGGTGCTTGCCAACAAGAAAGTGCCATTTCAGATGTGCTGGCGAGAGGAAGCCTACGGCATTTATCAGCATACAGCGAGTATGAATTTCATCAGCTACACCAACGAGATAATCGTCTGCACGAAGCACAAGAAGAATGTACTGCGTTTTAACGTATATGCCAAGGGCAAGGACACCGCCATGGGGCTTATGCAATTGCTTTCCCAATGTTGTCCCAACGCAATGGTAGGTTACACTCCTGAAACGCTTGCATATGTTAAGGAGATGCAGAGGCGTGCTCAGCAATAGATAATGGACAAGCTCTTTGTGCTTAAATTTGCACAAAGGGCTTGACTTTTTTTGTGATTACTTGTATAATAGTATAGTTGACACAAGGAGATGTACCCAAGTGGCTGAAGGGTCCGCACTCGAAATGCGGTAGTACGGCAAAACCGTAGCGAGAGTTCAAATCTCTCCATCTCCGCCAAACGAACAAAAACCACCGTAAATACGGTGGTTTTCTTTTGTATACACGATTTTTACACGATTGTGTTCAATATCTTCACCGCACGTTCTTCCTCTCGTGGGTAGAGGTGCGAGTAGGTGTTCCATGTCATTGATATGTTTGAATGTCCAAGACGCCTTGCTATCTCCTGAATGTTTATGCCCTCATTGGCAAGCAAGGAAGCGTGGCTGTGACGGAAGTCATGAATACGGATACGTTTGACACCTGCCAAGTCTGCAAACTTCTTGTTGGTCTTTTCAAGGGACGTGTCACGGATAGGACGCTCGCCACCACAGATGTACATATCATCACTGAACTTTGGCACTGCTTTCTTACAGCGTTCGTAATGTTCTGACAGCACTGCTCTTAATGGCTCTGGTATTTGTATCGTCCGTATGCTTGGCTTGTTCTTTGGCGGCGTGATACGATCACCGCCTTTAAGCTTCTGAGCAATGCTCTTGGTGATGGATATGTAGCCGTCTTTTATATCCGTCCATTGCAGAGCGTATATCTCGCCTTTTCGCATACCCATGTAAAATGCTATGTTGAAAAATACATAGTAGTTCCATTCGTACATTGAGCCGCCGTCCTCTGCTTCCTGAGCATAATTCTTAGCTGCCGATATGTATTTCTTGAACTCGTCAGGCGTGTAGAAAAGCATTTCTTTCTTGGCTTCAAGGGGCGCTTTGAAGTTGCCTGCGGTGATAACGGGGTTTTTCGGAATGTATTCCATTTTCACAGCATAGTTCATCATTGCACGAAATTCGCCGTAAATGTTCTTTCGTGTGACGATAGCCAATCCCTGCTCCGACAGCTCCTGCTTCCATTTCTGCACCATTGGTACGTTCAGATTATCTATCCTAACGCTTTCAAAGGTGGGCAGGACGTTCTTTCTCAGTATTCTTAGGGACTTGTCCAATGACGTTTCACGGACCTCTGAACGCTTGGCTGTGATGTACTCCGTGAATAGCTGTCCGATAGTCATTTTTGGAGCTATCTCTTTAGTATTGAGCTTTTGTGTAAGCTGGAGTTCAAGCTGCTTAGCCGTCTCTGCGCCAAACACCACACGGTCTATCTGATGAGGCTTTCCGAAACTGTCCGTATAATTGACACGCACACGATATTTTTGCAGACCGTCTTTTCTGATGTTCTTTCCGTTCTTGTCCGTCATTTTGTAGATCGGCATAAATATTCCTCCTATTCTTGACACTTCCTTGAAAGTGTGCTACAATAAAAGGGCAAAATTCGCCCTTTATTGGTCTATTGGTGTGAATTTGAATCGAGCTGATACTGTCAATATCAGTTCACCTGTCCTCTGAGTGCTGTCAACACTCGGAGGACTTTTTTTATTATGTAGTTGCTTCGCTGTATATGATAGGTAAAAAGTCTGTTTCGTTTATTATCTTGACTTTCTTTCCTGCCTCTTGAAGTTCCCTTGCTTTGAGTACCTCAGAGCCGTAATTGCCGTATGACCAATCAGGACTGCCGTAAGCTCCTACTACAAGATAGTCAGTCTTGCCACTTACGGACGTTCGGATAGTTGCACCCATTGCTTCATATATCGGCGTTATCTCACTTGTATCTCCGAGCTGACACTCGCCTGTGAAAACAAGCACCTTGCCGTCAAGGTTTATAAGTTCCTC
>NZ_LARF01000148.1:0-359 GCF_000980385.1 Ruminococcus sp. N15.MGS-57 | reverse complement strand
CCGGCTCTCATGGTGTGACGGGCGGTGTGTACAAGGCCCGGGAACGTATTCACCGTGGCATGCTGATCCACGATTACTAGCAATTCCGACTTCGTGCAGGCGAGTTGCAGCCTGCAGTCCGAACTGGGACGTTGTTTCTGAGTTTTGCTCCACCTCGCGGTCTTGCTTCTCTTTGTTTAACGCCATTGTAGTACGTGTGTAGCCCAAGTCATAAAGGGCATGATGATTTGACGTCATCCCCACCTTCCTCCGTTTTGTCAACGGCAGTCTGGCCAGAGTCCTCTTGCGTAGTAACTGACCATAAGGGTTGCGCTCGTTGCGGGACTTAACCCAACATCTCACGACACGAGCTGACGACA
>NZ_LARF01000038.1:0-20445 GCF_000980385.1 Ruminococcus sp. N15.MGS-57 | reverse complement strand
TAACACTACTATTAAGAGATCAATTACCCATCCTTACGATATTATCTATACGATGACAGGTAAATTTATGGGTAAAGCAGCTATGTGCCCACCAACAATATCTGAAATGAATATGAGTCAGAATAGTGTTGTGATTCATACAGCTACACCTAAAGAAGCTGCCTTTCTAACAATATATCTGAATTCAAAGATCAACAGAATACAAGTAAGAGGATCATACTCGATTACTAAACAAAAATATTTGAATCAAGGTAAAATTGCTCAATTAAAAGTAATGAAGTATGAAAAAAAATACGACTTGCTAATGGAAAGGTATATTAAGGCATTTGATAACTACTATACTTCTATCCAGGAGATAAAAAAAATTATTGAAGCCTTTGATACAAAGAATAATTTGCCGTTCTCCGATGAAGCTCAATTCGGTTTCTCAGTATCTCCAAGCACACTTGACAAATGTATGCTTTGCCCCAATTATTATAGACCTGACGTTGATGAAACTATCAGCTCAGTAATTGGTGATCGCACAGTTACAGGTTTTAATGTTGAAGCTATAAAAAAAGGTGACGAGATTGGAAGCGAAAACTATTTGGAAGATGGTGTTCCGTTTATAAAAACAAGTGATATAATGAACTTTGATGTTGATTATGAACCTGATTGTTATAGTGCTGAATCAACTATATATCAACTTGAACAAGAAATTAGATGCGGTGATATCATTTTTACCAAAGATGGAAAGCCAGGTGAAGTTGCTATTATTCAAGAGGACGATAAAATAATCATTTCAAGTGGATTAGTAAAGTACAGACCTGAAAACGAAACCGAAAGATATTGGTTATTCTTATTGCTAACAAGCAAGTACGGAAAATCCTATTTCAAAAAATGGTTTGTGCTTGCATCAACAATGCTACATTTAAGAGCGGATTTCTTTAATGATTTTAAAATACCTGAAATATCTGATTATATAAGAGATAGTTTCATACTTCCTCTTAAAAAGGCATTTGAAACGAAAAAAAAGTGCTACGATGAGATTATAAAAATAAAAACAACAGTTGAAGATTCGTTCACTAATCCCGATACTGACTTGAATATTTAATATGTTTGAACTGCACTTGACACCCCCAAAATCTGCGCTATAATACCAAATAAGGAGCAAGCCACCAGGCACATATTGCCTCCACAAGTTGCACAGCTCATTATCAAACGTGCTAACAAAATGATAACGGAGCATCAGCAGCCAAGTACAATACAGAACAAAATGTATAATTGAGATACCACAGCTTGAATTTCCTAAACAAAACTGTTTAGTCTAGAGGGCGATTTGAGGAGTGGGAATAATACGATACCCCAAGGCTGTGAACGCAACTCGTTCACAGCCTTTTTCACACTCACTTTCATTATTCAAATAATTTTACATAATTACAAATACCCCCTTGACACTTCTCCCGTTCTGCACTATAATACTACACAAGAGAACTTTTTTAGCGTTGTGCATACGTTAAAATGAGCATAATAAAGCTCAGAAAATAAGCTTTTTTGTGAGATGTGCCGCAAAAGTGTCCTGTTATTTGTTAAAGTGTAGACAAACGGCGCATAATATGATATAATGTAGGGTGAGAAATGAGCGGTTTAAAACAGGCGGTCAGAAACACCGCCAAGATCATAATGTTCAAAGGAGTATATCCCCTTTGCTATAAAGTGTCAAGCCTTAGACCTTTGAGAAAAAACAAGGTCATCTTTGCCGAGATAAGAAGCGGTACGCTGACGGATAGCTTCCGCTATATCTATGAGGAGATAAAGACCAGAGGACTTGATCCGCAGGTCTATTACGTCCATAATAATAAGGGCGGAATGGGCTATCTGCTGAGATATCTGAAGCTTACTTGGCTAATGGGAAACGTGGGTTGCGTTTTGCTTAACGATACCTGTAATCTGTTCGGCGCTTTTAAGTTCAGAAAAGACACAAAGGTCATTCAAACATGGCATTCCTGCGGAGCTTTCAAAAAGTGGGGAGAAAGTATCACCGACCTCTCTTTCGGCGAGTCGCTGGAAGAATTGAGAAAGTTCCCTGCCCATACAAGCTATACACTTTGTACCGTTAGCAGTAAAGAGTGCATATGGGCTTTCAAGGAAGCTTTCGGTTTTGACCTTGATAATAATAGCGTGCAGGCAATAGGCGTATCTCGTACCGACTTTTTCTTTAAAGAGGAAAATCGTGTGAAAGCCTTTGAAAATCTCTATAAGAATTGCCCGAACGCACAGTATAAAAAAGTCCTGCTCTATGCCCCGACCTATCGTGGGGACGCTGATAAGGCTTATATCCCCGAAAAGCTGGATATAAAAGCCCTTAAAGAGAATTTCGGCAGCGAGTGGGTGCTTCTTGTAAAAAGACACGGCTTTGTTAAAAAGGAGTGGGATATCCCCGAGGATTGTCAGGACTTCGCCTTTGATATAACAGAACATATGCCTATCGAGGATCTTCTTTTTACTGCCGATATGTGCATAACCGATTATTCTTCGCTTATTTTTGAATATTCGCTCTTTGAAAGACCTATGATATTCTACGCTTTTGACCTTGACCAGTTCTATGACTATAGAGGCTTTTATTATCCCTATGACTATAGCTTCCTCCCGGGACCAATAGTTAAGACCAATGAGGCACTTATAAACGCCATAAAGCAGGGAAAAGCCGACCCTACTGTCATTTCTGATTTCAGAGAAAGATTTATGGGCGCTTGCGATGGCCGTTCTACCGAAAGGATAGCCGATTATATTATGTCACAAAACAGCGAATACTAAGTAGGGGTGAACAGCGTTCGCCCGTTGACTGCCGAAACTTTATCGGCGTATCACAATGATTTATTTGTCAGATACATTATTATAATATAAATATCAGTAAGGAGTTTGTCTATGATTTACGGTGCAATGCTCGCAGGGGGATCAGGTACAAGAGTTAAAAGCTCTAAAATACCAAAGCAGTTTATCGAGATCGGAGGTAAGCCGATCATAATCTATACCCTTGAAAATATGCTCAAGGTAAAGAGATTTGATTATATCTATATCGCCGTCCATAAGGACTATAAGGACTATATGAACGAGCAGGTGAAAAAGAATATTCCTGAAAGCGAAAAGGTAAGGGTGATCCTCGGTGGCAAGGAAAGAATGGATACTATAAATAATGTCACCACCGCTATCACAAATGATAACGGAATTCATGATGACGATGTTATCGTTATCCACGATGCCGTAAGACCTTTCGTTACAGAGAAGATACTCAACGATTCCATAGATTGTGCCGCAGAATACGGTGCTTGCGTCTGCGGACTTCCATGTGCAGATACTATCCTCCATTCAAAGGGCGGAGAGTATGTTGAAGATATCCCTGTCAGAAGCGAGCTTTACAGCGGACAAGCTCCCGATAGCTTCCGCCTTGCCCACTTTATCCAAATGCAGGATAACCTCACTGAGGAGCAGAAAAAAGTCATCACAGGCACTTCGCAGATATGCACAATGAATAACCAGCCTATCCACCTTATAGAGGGCGACGCTATTAATTTCAAGATAACAACAGACAGCGACCTGCTTATTGTCAGAACGCTGCTTGGCGGTAAATAGAAAGGACTTTTTTTATGAAAAGCTTAATAAACATACCCGAAAAGATGAAAGCACTTGTGCTTTATGGCGTGGGCGACCTGAGAGTAACTGAGGTAGACGTGCCAAAGCTTGAAAAAGGCACCGTATTGCTGAAAATAAAGGCGTGCGGAATTTGTTCAAGCGATATGCCAAGATGCTTTGTAACAGGAACTTACCACTTCCCGACCATACCTGGTCATGAGTTTTCAGGTCAGATAGTTGCAGTTGGCGATGACGTTGACGAAAGCCTTCTCGGCAAACGTTCCTGCGTGTTCCCTATGCTCCCTTGCAAGCATTGTAAAGCCTGCAAAATGGAGGAATATGCACAATGCTCAGGCTATAGCTATTTCGGTTCAAGACAGGACGGCGCATGGGCTGAGTACCTCGTTGTTCCAGTATGGAACTTAGTTCCGTTCGACGATACCCTCGATTATAAAACTGCAGCGCTCTGCGAGCCTGCCGCTGTTTCAATGCACGCTGTAAATATCGGTGACATCAAAGAGGGTCAGAACGTTGTTATCATAGGCACAGGTACAATAGGCTTTATGATAGCCCTCTTTGCAAAAGAGAGAACAAAGACCGGTAAGGTGGTTATCGCAGGTCGTTCAAAGAATAAGCTTGAGTATGCAAAGAAGCTGGGCTTTGACGTTGTTGATACAAGCGTTGACGATCTCCCTGCACAGGTGAAGAAGATAATAGGTATCGACGGAGCAGACGTAACATTTGAAGCTGTCGGCTCAAACGAAGCTATCGCTTCCGCTATCGAGTCAACAGGCGCTCTTGGCAGTATCGTTCTCGTTGGCAACCCGTCAACAGACCTTATCCTGCCTAAGAATATCTATTGGTCAATACTGAGAAAGCAGATAACAGTCAAAGGCTCATGGAATTCCAGCTATAACAGCAGAGTGAACGATTGGAAGAAAGCCCTTGAAGTTTTCGAGCATAGCGACGTAAACTTTGCCGATCTTATCACACATACATTCACAATAGAGGAGAACGAAAAGGCATTCTCCGCTATCAGAAACACAGGCGAGTTCACCTTAAAGGTAATGTTCACATTTGATGATTAAACAGTCTGCTGTTTGTAAATTTGAGTAAAAATTTTGTAGTCGCTTTTCAAGACCTGAAATGAAAGTTGAGGGAAGCTATAAAAGCGGCGGAAAGTAAGGAATAGTTTTAAATGGATAATATGACTCCCGAATTTGAAGAGATATACGGGAACAGAAGAAAGACTATTGAGAGATTAAAAGAGAGAAACAAAAAATTCGCAGAGCTTACAAGAGTAGAGTTCAAGAGAGTTATCCTCCATATCGAGGGCGAGCTTGTGGGCTTTGAAAAAGACGAGCTTGAAAACTTGTCAGCAAGATTTGTCACACATGATAGAACTTGTATGTTCCCTGCCCAGCATTTTGAAGTAAGCGGAACTCATTTTCATCTGACAGTGAATATAATGTCCGCCAATAACGAAGCTCCTATCGCCACAGGCGACTATGACCTTAAAATATTCACAAAGTATAAGGGCATGAATAAACCGCAGATATCAACAGATACAGTGGATTATGTCCTCAGTGGCAGTACGCTTCTCAAGCTCACCTATGATAACGATGGCAGATGCCTGTCAAAACAGGTGCTTACGAACGAGTATCCTTGTATCATATCCGATAAAGTGGAAACTATAGAGGACGATACAAAGGCGAACCCTATGAACTTCAAGCTCAGACGAGGCGCAGAAAACCTTTTCTATGCCAAGTCTGCAAGCGATATGGATACACTCGAATATAAGCTTGCCGTCACCTATAAAGAGCCTAAGCCTTCCCAGACCTTGCCAAAGCGTATTGAGAAGAAGCTTCAAAACCGTAAGAAGCTTATCATAAGAGATGTTTACGGCTTAAAGATATGGTGCTTTAAAAAGGCGTTCTCGTTCTTTAAGCATTTTGCTAAGAAAAACGGGGATATTATCCTCTTTGCCAGCGGTTCGAGAGCCGAGATAGGCGGAAACGAAAAGGTCATCTATGACCGAATGATAGAAAGAGGACTTGACAGCAAGTATAAGTTCAGATTTGACTTCAAAGCAAGTATCACTGTCAATAGGTCGATACCTGCCATGATAAGGTTCGTCTACTATCTTGCAACCTCCGATATCATTCTTATAGATGATTATTACCCTGACATCTACCTTGTGGATTATCCTAAGAACGTCAAGGTGCTTCAGGTTTGGCACGCCTGCGGAGCGTTCAAGTCATTGGGCTTTGAAAGACTGGGCAAGCCGGGCGCACCTCCGTTCAATACAAGGGTGCATAAGTGCTATACCCACGTTCCTGTAAGCTCCTATCATTCTGCGCTCCACCATGCAGAGGGCTTCGCTATCGACGAAAAGAAGTTCTATCCTGTGGGTATCCCAAGAACGGATATCTTCTTTGATGACGAATATAAAGCCAAAACAAGAGAGCAGATGCTGGAAGTTTTCCCTGAGTGCAAAACTGCAAAAACAGTTTATATGTATGCGCCGACCTTCAGAGGAAATAACGCAAATAATGCTCATTTCCCATTTGATAAGCTTGACCTTACAGCATGGGGTAAATTTCTTGATGAAACGGATTCCGTTCTTATCGTAAAGCTCCACCCGTTTGTAAAAAGGCGTATCGAAATACCTGACGAGTATGCTCACAGAATACTTGATGCCTCCGACTACAGAGAGGTAAATGATATTCTATTTATAGTTGACGTGCTTATCACAGACTACAGCTCTATCATATATGAGATGTCACTGCTTAAAAAGCCAATGCTTTTCTTTGCTTTCGACCAAAAGTATTATGAAGCAACAAGAGATTTCTATGAGCCGTATGAGGAACTTGTTCCTGGTAAGATCGTCCACGATTTTGATGAGCTTATGACCGCTCTCAGAGATAAGGATTACGAGTTTGAAAAAATGGAGGGCTTCATAAAGAAGAACTTCAAATATACAGACGGCAAGTCCACCGACAGGGTAATAGACCAGCTTATCATGGGCATTGAGCCTGAAGATAACAGCATAAGATAAAAAAGATGAATAGAAACAGGAGGATCAGTATGGACAATGGTATGATATCAGTCTCAATGATGTGCGTCCATCTGGGACAGATAAAGGAATATCTTGACGCTTTTAAGCGCAACAATATCGAATATCTCCATATAGACGTAATGGACGGCTCATTTGTGCCGAATTTCACACTTTATCCTGATTATGTAAAACAGCTCCGTGATCTGACGGATATCCCATTTGATTTTCATTTCATGATAGAAAAGCCTGAGGAAAGGCTCCAGTGGTTTGATATCAGAGAGGGCGATTATGCGGCAGTGCATTATGAAAGCACAAAACATATCGCAAAGTGCCTGCAATATCTCCGTTCTATCGGTGCAAAGCCTATCTTGGCTATCAATCCCGGCACACCTATCTGTGTGGTAGAGGAAGCCGTAGACTTCATAGACGGTGTGCTTGTCATGACAGTAAACCCTGGCTTTGCAGGACAGAAGCTCGTGCCTAACACGGTGGATAAGGCAAGACGTCTTAGAAAGTGGCTTGACGAAAACGGCCACGAGGACATCATCATAGAAACTGACGGCAATATGTCAAACGAGAACTGCCGCAAGCTTTACGAAGCAGGTGCAAGAATGTTTGTTGCAGGAACATCGAGCCTTGTTAAGCCGCAGGTAGAGGGTATAGACGAAAGGATAGCCGAAAACCGCAAAAATATTTGTCCTATGGAATAAAAAATTGAAAAATGCAGCCGCTCTGTATGCATTGTGCAGGGCGGTTTTTACATTGTTTATGAGAATACGAAAAAGCGGTGCAGAGTTTCCACTCCGACACCGCTTTGCCTATATCTTTACTTTATTTTTCTCTATAAAGTCCACATTCCCTATCATGGGAATATATCACTCCCACCGCCTGCAAAAACGAATATATTATCACGCTTCCCACGAACTTCATTCCACGCTTTTTCAAGTTTTCAGATATCCTATCTGACCATTCGTTGGTAGTTTTATCGCACTCATACAATATTTCTCCGTCAGTAAACTTGCAAAGATAATCATAAAAGCTCCCCTGCTCCTTCACAATATCCCGAAATATTCTTGCATTAGAAATACTCGCCCTAATTTTCAGCTTATTTCGCACAATAGAACTGTCAGAGCAAAGCTCTGCGATCTTCTCTTCGTCATATCCACAGACCGTATCAAGGTCAAAGTCATCATAAGCCCTGCGGAAATTCTCACGCTTGTTCAGTATGCACTCCCACGAAAGCCCAGCCTGAAAAGACTCCAGCACAAGCATCTCAAACAAATAGCTGTCATCAGTCCTGAGAACGCCCCATTCCTTGTCATGATATTCCACATACTTTGGATTTTTCAGGTCGCACCATTTGCACCTGTTCATATAAGCTTCGTACCCTCGTTGTCAATGTGAAATTCCTTTACCTGCCAGCCTTTAAGCCCTGCATTGTCAAGAGAAAATTTCATCTTGCCTGCGAAATATTGATTGCTCTCATCTACAATAGCCATGATAGTTGGACCTGCACCGCTTATGTATGCCGCATATGCACCGTGAGTGTACGCAATGTCAAAAACGTCCTTGCAGTGGGGTATAAGCGCCATTCTGTAAGGCTGGTGAAGCCTGTCATCAACTGCCGTTTTCAGATTTTCAAACTTGCCCGTAAGAAGCGAAGCCGAGAAAAGCGCCGCACGGGAAAGGTTGTAAACTGCGTCCTTGTGTGAAACTTCCTTAGGCAGACAAGCCCTCGCTTCCTCAGTTTTCAGCTCAAAATCAGGTATTATCGCCACGAATTTCAGCTTTGTGAAAACCTCCTGCTTTACCCAGTGTACCTTTCTTCCGTCAAATACCGCCGTCACAATTCCGCCAAGAAGTGCAGGCGCAGTGTTGTCAGGGTGACCCTCTATCTGTGCCGCAAGGTCAACAAGATCGTCCTTTGTGAGGGGATCTCCAAGCATTTTGTTTGCCCCCACAAGTCCTGCGATTATGCAGGCAGAGGACGAGCCAAGTCCCCTCGCCATAGGAATGTTGCTTGTCTGTATAAGTTTAAGTCCCTCCAGCTTTTTTCCGCATACCGCAAAAAGGTCTTTGGCAGAAATGTAAATAAGGTTTCTCTCGTCCGTAGGAATGTCAAGCCCGTCCGCAGCCGTAATGTCTATCTTGTCGCACTCCTCCATTTCAATGTAGTTGTAGTAAGTGAGCGCAAGACCCAGTGCGTCAAAACCGGCGCCAAGGTTAGCCGACGTGGCAGGTATCTGTATTTTTATCATGGTGAAAACTCCTTTATATGTAAAAATGTACGAATAAGCGCAGTTAAAATTGTATTTTACATCAATTGACAATTAGTCAATGTTATGCTATCCTTTAGTTAAAGAAAGGGGGGCGAGCAAATGAATAGAAAAATAATTATCGCTCTGTGTGCATTGTGTCTCTGTGCATTTTGTTCATGCAGTAAAAACGAAGAACAGAACAACTCGTCCGAAAAACCGACCGAAACAACAGCGGTGACAACAGTTTCAACAACGACCACCACCCCAACCACCTCAGAGCTTGTGGCAGACACTCCGCCGCCGTATATGTACTATGAGGGCAAAACATATACCTCACTTTACAAAGCCGAAGAAACTCTTATGTCAACAGACGATAAGATGACCGAAAGGCTGAACGGCTATGAGTTCGTAGGAAACACCCACGAATTTTTTAACATCGGTGATATGAAGTCAGACTTTGATGTGACTTCACTGCCTGATAACGCCAAGGTCTACCATGACCCTGACAAAGCAGATGACAGCGACCCGTTTATAATTGCCTTTGAAGAAAACGGACAAACCACCCTCTATTATATGAATTTGCTCAGTGAATAACATACTGTAATAAACGCAATTGATTTCTTTGAGGGGGACTTATTATGAAAAAGAAAACAGCAGTTATTATTCTGGCATTTCTGGCAGTATGTCTTTGCTCGTGTTCAAAAAGCAAAAATGACAGCGGAATAGACTCCGAATATGTTAAAACAGAGAGTGTTGTAACTGAGGAGAGCACAGAGGAAACAACAGAGGTCAGAGGAGCTGATATGTGTCCATTGTATATGTATTATGAGGGCGATCTGTATATCCCTGCGGTCAATCCTGAAGACAGACTGATCTTTGATACAGCCGAGTTAAAAGACTATAAGTATGTTGGAAAAACAACACAATGCATTGATTGCAGTGGCTTAACAGAGAATTTTAGGGTCACCATTCTTCGTGATAATGCAAAGGTCTATTATAATCAGAATGAACCTTTGGACGGCAAGCCTTTTGCTCTGATGTCTATTAATGAGAACGGCACTGTTTGGATAGCATATCTCAAACTAAATGATCGTGATTAAATATGTAAAGCGGCGGAGTTTTGATCCGCCGCTTCTTGTTTTTTATCAGTATATCCTTATCTTGCTTGCGATCTCAGCGGAGTGTGAAAGGATAGTCAGGTTAGCGTCAATGTCAGCCTCTTTCATGTTCGGCGTGATAAACGCAAGCTCGTTCTCTGTCCTGCCCGAACGCTCTATATACATGAGCTTTCCGAACATCTCAGAAATAGAAGACTTTAGAGCCTCAGCATTTTCAGCCTTTATGCGAACATACATTGAAACGTCCATATCCTTGTATGGTGCAACAAAGTTCTTGTCATCACAATCTTCCCATGTAAGCGCAAGCACTCTGTGATGATGCTTCAGACAATCGATAATGTCGCCCACTACCGCAGAAGCTGTAGGAAGCTTTCCTGCACCCTGTCCGTAGAACATAACGTCGCCAACGCCGTCGCCTGTTACGCTGATAGCATTGTATACATCGTCAACAGACGCAAGAAGATTTGACTTTGGCACAAGTCTAGGACAAACGATAGCACTCACTCTGCCGTCATCAAGCTTCTTTACAGAACCAATAAGCTTTATAACATATCCTGCGTTTGCAGCATATTCAACATCATCAAGTGTGATCTTTGTTATGCCTGAGCAGTGTACCATTTCAGGATAAATGTGCTTGCCGTATGCAAGCGAGCCAAGTATACAGATCTTTCTGCAAGCGTCCTCGCCCTCAACGTCAGCCGTAGGGTCAGCCTCAGCGTAACCAAGCTTCTGAGCCATTTTCAGCGCATCGTCAAATGACATCTGCTCTTTTATCATCTTTGTAAGAATGAAGTTAGTCGTTCCGTTGAGGATACCTGATATCTGAAGTATCTCGTTTCCTGCCAGACACTTGTTAAGCGGTCTGATGATAGGTATACCGCCGCCAACGCTTGCCTCGAACAGATAGTTGCAGTTGTGTTCCCTTGCTATTTTAAGAAGCTCTGCACCCTTTTCTGCAACTAGCGCCTTGTTTGATGTAACAACGCTCTTGCCGTGTTCAAGAAGCTTCTTTGTGTAGTCATAAGCGAAAGTCGTTCCGCCTACTACCTCGGCTACTACTTCTACCTCGGCATCATTGAGAATGATGTTGAAGTCCTTTATCATTTTGTCTGCAAATGGAGAATCAGGGAAATCCCTCAGATCAAGAATGTACTTGATGTCACATTCCTTGCCGACCTTTTTTGAGATAGATTCACGGTTTTTCATAAAAAGCTCCACTGTACCAGAGCCTACAACGCCATAACCGATAACTGCTACTTTACACATAAAAAATCCTCATTCCTAATAAATTATATATTGTTAAAATCTTATTTTGCCCTTACTCTCCCGATATTATCTTGACTTCCACAACGCCGTGAACTTTAGAAAGCTCCTCCGTAAGCACGTTGGTGCTAAGTGCGTCATGCTCAAATCTTACCGAGAATGTCACCGTCGCCACCGAGTCGATAGGGATATTCTGGTTTATGGTCAGAATATTCGTGTTCAGCTCGTAAAGCCGTGATATAATGGAGGAAAGCACTCCCTTTTCATCTCTCAGTATGCAGTATACCGAAACGATGTTGTTTGTGAGCTGTTCTTCATAATTGAATACGGAGTCCTTGTATTTGTAGTATGCGCTCCTCGATATCCCCACCTTGCGACAGGCTTCCGATGAGGTGGAAACTTCGCCCCTTGCCCTCATGCGCTTTGCGGCAAGCACCTTTAGCACAATGTCAGGAAGCACCTCAGAGCTTACGATAACAAGTTTGTTTTGCCCGTTCTCCAATTTTAGTCCACCTCCAAAGTACAGATGTGTGCGTGATAAATACAAGTTTACCACTTTTGTCCCCTTTTGTCAAGTGACCTGACCGCAGATATTCAACTAATTTTTCAAATTCAGGGTAAAATAAAATGTGTATTCTGACTAAAATCATTACACATAGAGCAATTTGTCCAAAGAAAAGTCATATGGATAGTGCAAAATATATAAAAAGTATGGCTTTGTACCCCTTCAAACTTGCTATTTAAGACAAAAAGGTGTACAATTAATGTTATGAAACTATCCTGCCTGAAAGGGGAGAATAATATGGATATGATAGCAGAAATACTGCAAACAGATAAAGCCGCTGCAGGCAAGCTTGAAAAAGCAGATATGGAAAGCGGCGAACTGCTGGAGCGCACAGTGAAAGAAGCGCAGGAGCTGAAAGAAAACGCCCTGAAAGAAGCCGAAGCCTATAAAACGCAGAAAGCCAAAGAGGTCACAGAGCGTATAAATACCGAAAGCGAAAAGATAACTTCCGCACAGAACGAGAAAACAACGGTTCTCGATAAAATATTTGAAGAAAAACATACTCAGTGGGAGAAGGAGATATTTGATAATATCATCTCTCCGAAGTAGAGCAAAAATTCTCCGTGAAAGGGGCTGAAAAATATGCTTGACAGTTGGTCTGCCAACGGAACAGTGGCGAAAATAAAATATATCCACGGAAGAATGTTTACTAAAGAGAACTATCATGAAATGCTCATGCGAAGAACAGTCCCCGAAGCCGCAGACTATCTTGCACATTCAGCCAGATATAAAGACGCTTTCCGTGACGTTGACCCTAATACCGTCCATAGAGGTTTTGTGGAGGCGCTTCTCCAAAGAGAGAATTTCAATACCTATATGCGCCTGTGCAGATTTCAGGAGCTTGATAAACTGCCTTTTTATGACTTCCTTATAAAAAGCAAGGAGATAGAATGTATTCTGTCCATGATAAACAATATAAATTCAGGGCTTGATAATTCTTACCTTAACGACCTTCCCGGCTATGTCATAAAACATTCAAAGGTGAGCCTTCTTGAAATGAGCCGAGCCGAGAACTATGAACAGCTTCTTAAAATACTAAGAAATACACCGTATTATAAGATACTGGTGAAAATACCGCCTTTGGAGGACGGCTCAGCGGATTATACCGAGTGCGAGCTAAGGCTGAGAACAGCCTATTATACCGAGCTTTTAAATACCGCAAAGCACGATTTTTCCGAAATGCAAAGCAAACAGCTCTCAGAAATGATAAGCCGAGAGATAGATTGCCTTAACATAATAAACGCCTACCGTATGAAAGCCTTTTTTGGCTACTCCCCCGAGGAGATAAAAAAACGGCAGATAAGAATAAAAACAGGCACAGGCTCAGTTAAAAGACTTGATAAGTATTATGAGCTTGAAAGCCCCGAAGATATGCTCGAATGGGTGAAAAGATCAAAGTATTCAAAGGGTTGCAAACAGACCTCTGAATATATCGAAAGTATAGTCCGAAGTTCACAGTTTGCCTATCTTTCTCATATCCTCGCCCAAAGCACCGCCGCACCAGTTTCCCTCTATGCCTTTATGAAACTGTGCAGTACGGAAGCCTTGAACATCGTGCATATAATCGAAGCGATAAGATATAACGCCGACCCCTCGGCAGTTGAAAAGGATCTTATCATCACCGCCTGAGCGGTAAATTCTCAGGAAAGGAGATAATGTGATTGGCTATAGAAAAAATGTCCCTTGTGAATATAGCAGGTCTTATGGACGAGCTTGATGCGACCTTGAAAAGGTGCTGTGAAAGCGGCTGTTTTCATATTGAGCCTGCTGGCAATTCTCCCGACAGCGCAATGAAGCCCCTCAGCGAGAAAAATGAGTATGACCGACCTCTGAAAGAGCTTGCCCAGCTTTCCGCACAGCTTGGTATAACTCTAAAGGAAACTGATTTTACTGACTGTGACCTGTCAGCTCCGCAGGATTTTAACTCCCTGTTTGAAAAGTATAATACCCCTTTCAGTGAGCTTAATACAAAGCGGCTGGAGCTTACTCAGCGTATCTCAGAGCTTGGAGGGGCGGTCAGACAAATAGACCACCTGAAAGGTATGCACAGCGACTTTCAGCAGCTTTTCTCAATGAAGTATGTTTCCGTTCGTATCGGAAAGCTGCCTGTGGATAACCTGCCGAAGCTTGACTATTATAACGAGAATTTCTTCTTTGTCCCCTTTGAAACGGGAAAAAGCTTCTGCTGGGGAATGTATTTCGTCCCTGAACGTGATAAACAGCGTGTTGATGATATCTTCCACTCAATGTATTTTGAAAGGATACGGATACCGTCCTATGTATCAGGCGACGCAGACGAAGCCTTGGAAAAGCTAAAACAAACTATAGACGCAGATACAGTTGAGAACGCAAAGATAAACGAGCAGATAAACGAGCTTGCCGCAAAAGCAGAGCCTGAACTGCAAAAAGCTTTTTCAAAACTAAGGTTTATCCACGATACCTTTGACCTGCGGCGAAATGCCGCCGCACTAAACGATAAGTTTTATCTTAAAGGCTTTATCCCCGAAAAGGAAAAAGACCGCTTTGATAAGCTTTTCGAGGATATGCGTTCAGTGTCAGTGGTCTATCTCCCACCTGACGCAGACGCCTCATGTGAGCCGCCTACAGTGCTTAAAAACAACTTTTTGACCCGACCTTTCACAATGCTTGTGGAAATGTATGGTCTGCCTGAGTATAAAGGCTATAACCCGACAGCCTTCGTGGCAATAACCTATACTCTGCTTTTCGGCATAATGTTCGGCGACTTGGGACAAGGACTTCTTATCGTTCTAGGCGGACTTGCCTTGAAGAAAAAGCTGGGAGCAAAAATAAGCGGTCTTGTCACACGCCTTGGCATATCAAGTATGATATTCGGCACTCTCTATGGCTCGTTCTTCGGTTATGAAGAGCTTTTAGACCCTGTGTTTGAGAATATAGGACTTGACTTCCTGCCCCTAAAGGTTTTCAAGCAAACGAACTTTATCCTCATAACTGCCGTTGCCATAGGTGTGGCACTTATCGTTATCTCAATGATACTCAATATCTATATCGGCTTTAAAAATAAGGATTACGAAAAAGCCATTTTCGGCTGTAACGGCATTGCAGGACTTGTGTTCTATAGCTCCGTTGCGGCAGGACTTGTTGGAACGCTCATGTTCGATGTAAAAGTCATGTCCGCTCCGTTCGTCATCTTCCTTATCGTAATACCATTGGTGTGCATATTCTGCCGAACACCTTTCTCTATCGCCGTGAAGTATAAACAGTGGCGCTTGTCCGAGGACGAGGAAAAAATGACCGTTGGCAACTTTATAGTTGAGAACTTCTTTGAAATGTTCGAGTTCCTGCTGAGCTATGTTTCAAATACTATGTCATTTCTCCGTGTGGGCGGATTTGTCCTCTCCCACGCAGGCATGATGCTAGTGGTAATGACCCTTATGGAAATGTGTTCCGCCGCCGCACAGCCATTCGTGCTTGTGCTTGGCAACCTGTTTGTAATGGTAATGGAGGGCATGATAGTTGCCATTCAGATAATCAGACTTGAGTTTTATGAGATATTCTCCCGTTTCTATGAGGGCGGCGGAAAACCATTCGAGCCTGTTGGTGTAAAATTTACCGCACAAACAGAATGAAATCAAATTTGTGGTATTGTTTTGCAGGGGCGAACATCGTTCGGTCACTTGCCGTGACGGGCATTTTACCCCGACCATTATCCATACCCGTACAATGTAATTCGTAAAATCTAAAGTAAAAATAATTTTTTTTGGAGGAATCAACTATGCTTATCTATTTCTTGCTTCCACTTATAGCAGTCGCACTTCTTTGTGTACCATTCATTTTCACCGCAAAGAAAATAAAGAACGGAAGATCACCAAAGGGTGCTTTTATCGGTAATCTCTGTACATTTGCAGGCATAATGCTCTGCGCTCTTATCGTCCCTGTAGGTAATTTTGTTTCAGCCGCAAGCGAGGAGGGCGTTAAGGCCGCCCTTTCAACAGGCGCAGGCCTTGGCTACCTGGCAGCAGCCCTCGCCGTTGGACTTTCCTGCGTAGGTTCAGGCATAGCCGTTGCCGCAGGCGCTCCAGCCGCTATCGGTGCAACCTCAGAAGACCCTAAGAACTTTGTAAAGGCTCTTATCTTCGTTGTTCTTGGCGAAGGTATCGCCCTCTATGGACTTCTTATCGCTATCCTTATAATCTCAAACGTAGGCACTGCATTGGGCATTTAACATGAGATTTTATCTTATCAGCGATAATATAGATACCCAGATGGGCATGAGACTTTCAGGTATCGAGGGCGTTGTGGTGCATACCTCCGAGGAGGTGTCAAACGCACTTGATAAGGCTATGGAAATGAAGGACGTTGGCGTTGTGCTTATGACAGAGCTTGCAGTCAAGCAGTGCAGAGAAAAGGTCTATGACTATAAGCTCACAAGAGAAACGCCCCTCATAGTTGAAATACCAGACCGCCATGCCACATCAAAGATATCTGATACCATTTCCCACTATCTCGCAGAAGCAGTGGGAATAAAGCTGTGATTTTGATAGGAGTTTAGTAATGGAAAATCAGACGATAAAACTTGAACGCTTCAAGCAGGCTGTCTTTGAGGACGCTGAAAAGCAGGCAAAGCTCATAACCGAAGCCGCTGATAAACAGCGTGAAAACGAGCTTGCTCAGGCGAAAATAGAAGCACAAAGCCTCGCAGACTCAAAAAAAGCCTCCACAGATAAGACCGAGGAGGCAAGAGCCGTAAGGGAAATATCTTCAAAACAGCTTGAAGCTAAAAGAAACGTGCTTTGCCATAGAGAAAAGCTTATAGACAGCGTTTTTGACAACGTAAAAAGCAGGCTTGCGACTTTCAAAGCAAGCAGAGATTATAAGTCTTGGCTAAAAGAAAAAGCCGAAAAATGCAAACAGACCTATCCCGAGCATAAGGGCGTTATCTACCTCTCACCTGAGGATATGAAATACGCCTCTGACCTTGCAGACTTTGAAGTAAAAAGCCGAGATTCCATAGAGCTTGGCGGTATGCTCATGGTCTATGAGGATATTGGTATAGCACTTGATTATACCTTTGATTCAGCATTTGAGGGGCAGCGTTCAGCCTTTACTGAAAAAGCCGAGCTTGTGCTTGGGTAATAAGGAGTTTTTTATGGATAAAATATATTCGGTAAACGGACCTGTAGTAAAGGTTGCAGATACGAAAAGCTTTGCCATGCAGGAAATGGTCTATGTGGGCAAAAAGCGTCTTATCGGCGAGGTCATAAGAGTGCAGTCCGATTTTACCACCATTCAGGTCTATGAGGGCACAACAGGGCTTATGCCTGACGAGCCTGTTACCTCAACAGGCGCACCAATGTCCGCAACCCTCGGTCCCGGTATAATAAATAACATCTTCGACGGCATAGAAAGACCTCTCAAAAAGCTTGAAGAAGTCTCAGGCGCATTTATCGCTGACGGTGCAGACGTAAGCTCGCTTGATACAGAGAAAAAGTATCCCGTTACAATGACAGTGAAAACAGGGGATAAGCTTTCCGCAGGGGATATTTATTGCACCTGCCCCGAAACGCCACTTATCACACATAAGTGTATGCTTTCCCCTCTGTCAAAAGGCGGAGAGGTCATATGGACTGCCGAAAACGGCGACTATACAATAAATGACGTTGTGGCAAAAATAAAAGCCCCTAACGGTGCAGTAGAGGAGCTTACCCTCTGCCAGAAATGGCCTATCAGAACATCAAGACCATGCAAAAACCGCCTGCCTATTACAAAGCCGTTGGTAACAGGTCAGCGTATCGTTGATACTATTCTGCCGGTTGCAAAGGGCGGAACAGCCGCTATCCCTGGGGGCTTCGGCACAGGCAAGACCATGACCCAGCACCAGCTTGCAAAATGGTGTGATGCAGATATAATCGTCTATATAGGCTGCGGCGAGCGTGGAAACGAAATGACGCAGGTGCTTGAGGAGTTCTCAGAGCTTATCGACCCGAAAACACAAAGACCGCTTACCGACAGAACAGTGCTTATCGCAAATACCTCAAATATGCCTGTCGCTGCCCGTGAAGCCTCTATCTATACGGGCATAACCCTTGCCGAGTATTACCGTGATATGGGTTATCATATCGCAATTATGGCAGACTCTACCTCACGTTGGGCAGAAGCTCTCCGTGAGATATCAGGCAGACTTGAAGAAATGCCTGCCGAGGAAGGTTTTCCTGCCTATCTGCCGTCACGAATTTCCGAGTTCTATGAGCGTGCAGGCTATGTTGAAACTCTGGGCGGCAAGGAAGGCTCTGTTACTATAATCGGAGCAGTTTCGCCCCAAGGCTCTGACTTTTCCGAGCCTGTCACACAGAATACAAAGCGTTTTGTACGTTGCTTCTGGGCGCTTGATAAATCTCTCGCCTATGCAAGACATTATCCTGCAATAAACTGGAACACAAGCTATTCCGAGTATGCAGAAGACCTTGCCGATTATTATAATAAAAACGTCAATGAGAACTTCATGAAAGTCAGACAGGAGATATCAAATATCCTCGTTGAGGAAAATACTCTTATGGAGATAGTTAAGCTCATGGGTACTGACGTCCTCCCTGACGATCAAAAGCTTCTTATCGAAACTGCAAGAGCCGTAAGAGTGGGCTTTTTGCAGCAAAATGCCTATCATAAGGACGATACCTACGTCCCCCTTGATAAGCAGTACCGCATGATGAAGCTTATCACAGATTTCTATGCCCTTGCAAAGAAAGCACTTTCACAGGGCGTGAACGTTGATAAAATAATAGGCTGCGGCTGGATAGAAAAGCTTATCAAAGTCAAGTATGATATACCGAACGATAAAATAGAGCTTTTTGACGAATACGGAAAGAATATGAAAGCCGATATGGAGGCTTTGACAGGAGGTGCAGGAGCGTGAACGTAAAATATATCGGTCTTAGCGAAATAAACGGACCGCTCGTTGCACTTGACCATGTAAGCGGCATTTCCTATGACGAAATGGCGGAAATAAAACTTGATGACGGTACACGACGCCTTGCAAGAGTTGTAGAGGTGGAAAAAGACAGAGCCGTTTTGCAGGTTTTCGAGGGAACAAAAGGACTTTCCCTTGTTAATACCACCACAAGCTTTCAGGGCAAGCCTATGGAGCTTGCATTGTCTACCGAAATGCTGGGCAGGATATTCAGCGGAGCAGGCAAGCCTATCGACGGTCTGGGGGAGATCTTCCCCGAAAAATACCGTGATATAAACGGCTCGCCCCTTAACCCTGTTTCAAGAACATATCCTCGAAACTATATAAACACAGGAATATCCTCCATAGACGCCCTTACTACCCTTATAAGAGGTCAGAAACTCCCTATCTTCTCAGGTTCGGGACTTTCCCATAATAAGCTCGCCGTGCAGATAGTAAGGCAAGCGAAAATCGCCGACGAAAACGGACAGGATTTCGCAATAGTTTTCGGAGCAATGGGCGTAAAAAACGACGTTGCAGATTATTTCAGACGCTGTTTCGAGGAAACAGGCGTTTTGCAAAGGGTCGCAATGTTTTTGAATCTTTCAAACGACCCTATCATAGAGCGTATCCTCACTCCAAGATGTGCCCTGACTTGTGCCGAATATCTTGCCTTTGAGCATGATATGCATATTCTCGTTATCCTCACAGATATGACTTCCTATGCCGAAGCCTTGCGAGAGTTCTCCTCATCAAAGGGGGAGATACCGGGAAGAAAAGGCTATCCGGGCTATCTCTATTCCGACCTTGCCTCTATCTATGAAAGAGCAGGCATTGTAAAGGGTGCAAAAGGCTCTGTTACGCAGATACCGATACTCACCATGCCAAATGACGATATCACCCATCCTGTCCCTGACCTTACAGGCTATATCACCGAGGGACAGATAGTTCTTGACAGAAACCTCGACCAAACAGGCGTTTATCCTGCTGTTTCTATCCTGCCGAGCCTTTCAAGACTTATGAAAGACGGCATAGGCGAGGGCTATACAAGGGAAGATCACCAAATGGTGTCGAACCAACTTTTTGCAGCCTATGCAAAGGTGCAGGACGCAAGAAGCCTTGCTTCCGTTATCGGTGAGGAGGAGCTTTCCGATACCGATAAAGCCTATCTTAAATTCGGCACGCTTTTTGAGAAGCATTTTATCGACCAAGGCTTTGACGTGAACCGCACCATAGATGAAACTCTCGACCTAGGCTGGAGCTTGCTTTCCACACTGCCGAAATCAGAGCTTGACCGTGTTGACGAAGAACATCTGGAGCATTATTACAGTGCCGAAAAAGCTAAGGCACTTTTTGCAGAGGACTAAAATTCAGTGCCGCACAAATAATTATGTAGGGGCGAACATTGTTCGCCCGTTATTCCACAATATTGCGGTTATTTATGATATTGTCGTCACTCACAATATTGTTGTTTGCGATTTTGTAATTATTTGCAACATCACTATTTCAATGCTGAATAAAACGGCTCACAAAGAAAAAATCGGGCGAACAATGTTCGCCCCTACTGGACTTTATTTATATACAGTGATATAATAGAAACCTGCTAAGAAAAATCAATAGGCAAAATGAACAAAGTTGAGAAAAGA
>NZ_LARF01000147.1:0-361 GCF_000980385.1 Ruminococcus sp. N15.MGS-57 | reverse complement strand
GTGACGGGCGGTGTGTACAAGGCCCGGGAACGTATTCACCGCAGCATGCTGATCTGCGATTACTAGCAATTCCGACTTCATGTAGGCGGGTTGCAGCCTACAATCCGAACTAAGACTGCTTTTAGGGGTTTGCTCCACCTCGCGGCTTTGCTTCCCTCTGTTGACAGCCATTGTAGTACGTGTGAGGCCCAGGTCATAAGGGGCATGATGATTTGACGTCATCCCCACCTTCCTCCGTTTTGTCAACGGCAGTCCTGCTAGAGTGCTCTTGCGTAGCAACTAACAGTAAGGGTTGCGCTCGTTGCGGGACTTAACCCAACATCTCACGACACGAGCTGACGACAACCATGCACCACCTGTC
>NZ_LARF01000095.1:0-1625 GCF_000980385.1 Ruminococcus sp. N15.MGS-57 | reverse complement strand
ATTAAAGCGGTACGCGAGCTGGGTTCAGAACGTCGTGAGACAGTTCGGTCCCTATCTGTCGTGGGCGTAGGATATTTGCAAGGAGCTGTCCCTAGTACGAGAGGACCGGGATGGACGCACCTCTGGTGCACCAGTTGTCACGCCAGTGGCACAGCTGGGCAGCTATGTGCGGAACGGATAAACGCTGAAGGCATCTAAGCGTGAAGCCGCCCTTAAGATAAGATATCCCTTCTGTTTACAGAGTAAGACCCCTTGAAGACTACAAGGTTGATAGGCTCAAAGTGTAAGCACGGTGACGTGTTTAGCTAGCGAGTACTAATCGGTCGAGGGCTTAACCTTATTGGTTATGACTACTCCTTTTAACCAACAGCTTTTTCATTATTCAATTTTGAGGATTCGTTCCTCTTCACTTAGTCGGTGGCGTTTGAGTTGAGGTCACACCTGTTCCCATGCCGAACACAGTAGTTAAGCTCTTCTTCGCCGAAAATACTTGGATGGTAACGTCCCGGTAAGATAGGGTGCTGCCGACACCTATGCACCATTAGCTCAGATGGTAGAGCAACTGACTCTTAATCAGTGGGTCCTGGGTTCGAGTCCCCGATGGTGCACCAAATTTCCCGTAACGGGCAGATATATTTTTGCTCGCTGCGGTTTTTCTTTATATGCTGCAGCTCAGCATTATATGGCCCGTTGGTCAAGCGGTTAAGACTCCGGCCTCTCACGCCGGCATCGGGAGTTCGATTCTCCCACGGGTCACCAATATTTCCTCTCGCTTGCGTGAGGTCGTTATGCAAGCTTCTCAAAAAGCTTGCTATTTTTTTGCTCTATGTGGACCATTAGCTCAGTTGGTTAGAGCAACCGGCTCATAACCGGTGGGTCCGGGGTTCGAGTCCCTGATGGTCCACCACATTTTTTTATCTAGGGGTATAGCTCAGTTGGTAGAGCAGCGGTCTCCAAAACCGCGTGCCGAGGGTTCGAATCCTTCTGCCCCTGCCAAATTGCTTATTCGGACAAGATCAAGAATTTCTTCTTGATTTTGTCCCAACAAGCGGTATAAGGCTATACGCCTGTTGGTATTGAAACGGTTAAGCCGTTTTTTACTTAATTGATGTCTTTCCTTTTGACGTGATCATGTTGATCCCTAGTCATCACAGCTCAGAGTGACAAGCTCTGAATATGCTGCTTGCTGTCGGTTACGCCCCTTGCACTGCCACAGCAGTGACGCTCGATTACTTTCTCGGTAGCTCAGCCTCACAAGGCATATATACTTGCTAGAGCTGTTAGAGCAGCTCATCACGGCACGTACTAGGTATCTGCATATATGCAGGCTCGCTAATGCGAAGCTGTTAAGTACGACTGAAAAGATCAGCAGTTGTCTGAGATATCGTCGAGGTTACTTCATCAACCTTTATTCTTTTTAAATTGCTGTCAGCCGCCTGATCCGACTGTCAGACGGGTACAAAAAAGCATTTATCAGAAGTTATTTGTAAACTTTCCGATAAACGCTTGACAAATGTATCGTAATCGTGTATACTAAACACAAAACAAAGCATTCACTAAGGTCATCAGAGGTTTTGCTACAACTTCTGGGACTGATATACTTTCTTACGGTCAATAAGGAGTAT
>NZ_LARF01000045.1:0-22566 GCF_000980385.1 Ruminococcus sp. N15.MGS-57 | reverse complement strand
TGACCGTCAGTCCATTACCTTCTTATTATATCAAAATAAGCATAGCCTGTCACCACTGTAGTCAGCAGTTTGGACTATGCTAATATCATACCAAAGGGGTGCTTAATATGAACGATGTAAATAAAGAAACAAACGCAGCTTATGAAGAGCCGAAAAAGAAGGTGTATGTGAAACTGTTGGTATTCCTTGTGCTGATAACTGTGATAGTTGTCGTTTTAGGGGCAAAGTTCGTGTCGTTTTATTACAAAACTCACGGCATTGGAGGACGCTATTTTTATAAGGGCTGTGATGCGGAGGTCGTCCACCAACTGCCAGAGGGTCTCACTGACGAGGATATCTCAAATGCGGTGATAATGCGCACATACAATAGAGGCGAAGCAAATGACTATGAGAATGCAGGCAAAAACGACTTTTTTGTGGAATCCCATTATCTTATGGGCGTGCAGAGTATCGACGATGAGACCTGCAAGGTCTATATACTGAGCAATGACGGACATTATAAAGGTGTGGGCAATATGTACAGCGGCGGTCTGGTCGTAAGAATGTTGGACTTTAAAAAGCAGGACGACAATTGGACAATGACCAAGATGTGGGAGCCAAGAGGCGGAGCAATGTATGAAGGCTCGATCAGGGAAACTATCCCCTCTGAGCTTGCTGATCTTATATTCAGCGATGAGGAAACAGAGATCAAAAAGACGATCACCGATGAAACGGAAGAGAAGGTCAAGGCGTACTATGACACTGACGAAGTGGCGTAATATAAACTTTGTATAACATGATACAGCAAAATGGGACGTCGAGGACGCCGTCCCCTACACCATACCTCTTGTAAGGGCGACCTGTGGTCGCCCGTTCTTTTTGCGATAGCAAAATTATTGCGATAAATAGTAGCATTTTACCCTGCTAAAGCCCCGAAAAACCGACTTTTATAGCGAATATGAATAAAATATAGCGGCAAATGATACTCATAGTGAAATTTGTGCAATGTGCATACAAATGTGCTGAGAAGTCAGTGAAAATTCTATATTGTAATTTGTCTGTAACCGCTTGCAAATGGGGTAAAAGTAGTGTATAATAATACTTGCGTGACTGCACAGTGTATTTAATGTACACGATGATGATATGCGATGAAGCGGAAGGTTGCTGATAGTTGGTCAGGTAATTTCCGTGGAGTATGTCCGATTTTAAACCGGGCGACTGTTAATACCGAACACAGTATGTGCTTATGCTTCTTGCGATAGCGGACAAGGTCTGCTTTAGCGTGAGTATGTGTGATGCTGTGTGCGCTGTTTTCTGAGTCCGAAAGCCTTGTGGGTTTCGGAATTTTTTATGAGAACGGCAGGGAACACACGGCAGAGTGTAAACGGGTATCAACAGAAAGCTTTTAAAGCTCGAACCTGTCAATTGCGTAAGCGATCGGCACGCCTCGATCATTTACGCAATTGACTGAGGCTTGAGTGAAAGAAAGCTGCCCCCTAAACTTTTTTAATTTGCACAAGGAGGCGATTTAAGTGGCAGTCAATGAAAAGATCAGAATCAAGATCAAGGGTTACGAGCATGCGGTTGTAGATGCAGCTGCAGCAAAGATCGTTGAGGCTGTTAAGCGTTCAGGCGCACAGGTTTCAGGTCCTATCCCACTTCCTACAGACAAAGAGGTAATCACTATCCTCAGAGCTGTACACAAGTACAAGGATAGCCGTGAGCAGTTCGAGATGAGAACTCACAAGAGACTTATCGACGTTCTGAGACCTACAAAGGAAACAACAGCAGCTCTTGAAAATCTTGAACTTCCTGCAGGCGTTAACATTGTTATGGAGATCAAGTAATCTCCAAATGAGATCGCGTGCGATCTCAAAAAACATTTAACACGCAGGTCACGTCGGACAAGTCCGACCAATAACCACATAGGAGGAAAACATAATGCAAAAGGGAATCATCGGTAAGAAAATCGGTATGACACAGATTTTCGATGAAGCAGGAAAAGTAATTCCTGTAACAGTTGTTGAAGCTGGTCCTTGCGTTGTCGTTCAGAAGAAGACAGTTGAGAATGACGGCTATGAGGCTGTTCAGCTTGGCTATGGCGACATCAGAGCGAAGAGAGTAAACAAGCCTCTTCAGGGTCACTTCAAGAAGGCTGACGTTGCAATGAAGAGAACTCTTAAGGAGTTCAGACTTGCTGACACATCAGCTCTTAATGTTGGAGATATCGTAAAGGCTGACACATTTGCTGCAGGCGACATCGTTGATGTCAGCGGTACAAGCAAGGGTCACGGATTCTCCGGTACGATCAAGCGTCACAACAACTCAAGACTTAAGGAAACTCACGGTACAGGTCCTGTACACAGACATGCAGGTTCTATGGGTGCTTGTTCATCACCTTCAAGAATCTTCAAGGGCAAGGGTATGCCTGGTCAGTACGGTAACGTAAAGGTAACTGTACAGAATCTTGAGATCGTCAAGGTAGACGCAGAAAACAATCTTATCGCAATCAAGGGCGCAATTCCTGGACCAAAGAACGGTACAGTTACAATTTGCGACTGCGTTAAGAAGGCTTAGTGGAAGGAGGAATCATAATGTCACAGATTTCAGTATTTGATATGACAGGCAAAAAGGTTGCCGACACTGAGCTTAACGATGCTATTTTCGGTATCGAGCCAAACAAGGCTATCATGCACGCTATGGTTGTAAATTATCTTGCTAACCAGAGACAGGGCACACAGTCAACTCTTACAAGAACAGAAGTAAGAGGCGGTGGTAGAAAGCCATGGAGACAGAAGGGAACAGGTCACGCAAGACAGGGTTCTATCAGAGCTCCACAGTGGGTACACGGTGGTGTTGCTCTCGGTCCTAAGCCAAGAGATTACAGCTATTCACTTAATAAAAAGGAAAGAAGACTCGGTATGAAGTCTGCACTTTCAACAAAGGTCGTTGACGAGAATCTCGTAGTTGTTGATTCAATCAAGCTCGAGAGCTACAAGACAAAGGCAGTTGTTGAGATGCTCAAGGCACTTGGTGCTGAGGGTAAGGCTCTCATCGTTACAGCAGAGTCTGACAAGACTGTTGTCAAGAGTGCAGCCAACATTCCTGGCGTTAAGACAGCTACTGTAAATACTCTCAGTGTTTACGACATTCTGAACTATGATAAGTTTATCGTTTCTTCAGAGGCTGTAAAGAAGATTGAGGAGGTTTACGCATAATGAGAACTGCTCAAGATATAATTTTAAAGCCAGTTATCACTGAAGATTCTATGGACAGACTTCAGGCTAACAGATACACTTTCAAGGTCGCTAAGGACGCTAACAAGATCGAGATCGCTAAGGCAGTTGAAGAGCTTTTCAACGTAAAGGTAGCTAAGGTAAACACGATCAGCGTTAAGGGTAAGCAGAAGAGAATGGGAAGAAGCGTAGGCTACAGACCAGACTGGAAAAAAGCGATCGTTACTCTTGAGGGTGACAAGACAATCGAATTCTTCGAGGGCTTGTTCTAAATCCTCTAAAAGAGGTGCAGCGTAAGGCTGCATTGCTCCGAAGAACTTCATGAATACCGAGAAGTCTTCGGAAAGGTCTTGCGAGGCGGCGAGGACCGCTCATCATTTCACCGCAGGACGTAAGTATGGAAGGGCGCTTGGCGTGAAAACGCTTTGACCTTTTCGCAAAACTCAGATAAGGAGTGAATTTCAAATGGCAATAAAGAGCTACAAGCCTACAACAGCCGGCAGAAGAGGTATGACAGTTACCGATTATTCCGAGCTTTCAAAGGTTGCTCCATGTAAGTCTCTGCTTGAGCCACTCAAGAAGAACTCAGGTAGAAACAGCTACGGTAGAATCACTGTTCGTCACAGAGGCGGCGGAGTAAGAAGAAAATACCGTGTAATTGATTTTAAGAGAAACAAACTCGATATGAACGCAACAGTTCTTACTATCGAGTACGATCCAAACCGTTCAGCATTCATTGCTCTTGTAGAGTATGAGGACGGCGAGAAGAGATACATCATCGCACCTTATGGTCTTAAGGTTGGTGACGTTATCAGAGCAGGCGCAGACGCAGACATCAAGCCTGGTAATGCACTTGCAATGATAAACATTCCTGTTGGTACTTTCATCCACAACATCGAGCTTTATCCTGGTAAGGGCGCACAGCTCGTTCGTTCAGCAGGAAACATGGCTCAGCTCATGGGTAAGGAAGACAACTACGCACTTGTAAGACTTCCTTCAGGCGAGATGAGAAAGGTCCCTGTAAACTGCATGGCTACAATCGGTCAGGTAGGAAACATCGACCATGAGAACGTAAATATCGGTAAGGCAGGTAGAAAGCGTCATATGGGCTGGAGACCTACCGTTAGAGGTTCTGTAATGAACCCATGCGATCACCCACACGGTGGTGGTGAGGGTCGTGCTCCAGTTGGTAGACCAACTCCAGTTACACCTTGGGGTAAGCCTACAATGGGATACAAGACCCGTGCTAAGCATCATCGCTCCGATAAGTTTATCGTAAAACGCAGAAACGGTAAGTAATGCTGAAAGGAGGCAGATGATCAATGGGTAGAAGTGTCAAGAAGGGACCATACGTACAGGAGGTCCTTTACAAGAGAGTTAAGGCAATGAACGATGCAGGCGAGAAGAAGGTGCTCAAGACATGGAGCAGAGCTTCTACAATATTCCCTGAATTCGTTGGTCACACATTCGCAGTTCACGACGGACGTAAGCACGTTCCTGTATATGTAACAGAGGACATGGTTGGTCACAAGCTGGGAGAGTTCGCTCCAACAAGAACATTCAAGGGTCATGCAGGTTCAAAGACCTCAAACAACGGTAAGTAGTGCGGAAGGAGGAATACAAATGGAAGCAAAAGCAATTCTGAGAAATGCTCGTATTGCTCCTCGTAAGGTACAGATCGTTCTCGATCTGATCAGAGGAAAAGACTATGATGTTGCAATGGCAACAGTAAAGCATACACCAAAGGCTGCAAGTGAATATCTTGAGAAGCTTCTGAAGTCCGCCGCTCACAACGCTGAGAACAACCATAACATGGATAAGAACAACCTTTACGTTGCAGAGTGCTATGTTTGTCCAGGACCGATAATGAAGAGAATCATGCCAAGAGCACAAGGCAGAGCATATAGAATCCTTAAGAGAACATCACACGTTACGATCGTTCTTAAGGAAAAGGAATAAGCTGAAAGAGGAGGTAAACTATGGGACAGAAAGTAAATCCACACGGACTTCGTGTCGGTGTGATTAAGAATTGGGACTCCCGCTGGTTTGCAGAAAAGGGTACTTTTGGCGATACACTGGTTGAGGATTACAACGTTCGTAACTTTATTCTTAAAGAGCTGAATACAAGATCAAAGAATCCAGCAGATAAGTGCGTATACGCCGGCGTTCCAAAAGTAGAGATCGAAAGATTTGCCGATAAGGACGGCGGTCAGAAGGTAAGAATCCACATCCACTGTGCAAAGCCTGGTATCGTAATAGGCAGAGGCGGCGCAGAGATTGAAAAGCTCCGTGCAAACGTTGAAAAGATGATCGGCAAGAGCGTTGCTATCAACATCGTTGAAGTAAAGCAGCCTGACATCAATGCACAGCTCGTTGCAGAAAAGATCGCACACGATCTTGAAGATAGAATCTCATTCAGAAGAGCAATGAAGCAGTCTATCGGCAGAGCAATGAAGCTCGGCGCTAAGGGTATCAAGGTTAGATGCGGCGGCCGTCTTGGCGGTGCAGAGATCGCTAGAGCAGAAACATACCACGAGGGTACAATTCCACTTCAGACGATCAGAGCTGACATCGACTATGGTACAGCTGAGGCACACACAACTTACGGTAGGATCGGCGTTAAGGTATGGATATACAGAGGCGAGGTTCTTAAGGGCGAAGTTGCTGCTTCAGACAAGAGAGAGTCAAACGACAGAAGACGCCAGAACAGAAATGGTAAGCGTGACTTCAATAAGGCTAAAAAAGAGGGAGGTAACAAGTAATGCTGCTTCCAAAGAGAGTTAAGTTCAGAAAACAGCACCGCGGCCGTATGACAGGCAAGGCTATGAGAGGTAACACAGTTTCTCACGGTGAGTATGGTCTTCAGGCTCTTCAGCCTGCTTGGATCACATCAAATCAGATCGAAGCTGCCCGTATCGCAATGACAAGATACATCAAGCGTGGCGGTCAGGTTTGGATCAAGATCTTCCCAGATAAGCCTGCAACAAGAAAGCCTCTTGGAACTCGAATGGGTAAAGGTAAGGGCGCACCTGAGTATTGGGTAGCCGTTGTTAAGCCAGGCAGAGTAATGTTCGAGATCGCAGGAGTACCTGAAGAGACAGCTAGAGAAGCAATGCGTCTTGCAATGCACAAGCTGCCTATCAAGTGTAAGTTCGTTAAAAGAGATACTCAAGAAACGGGTGGTGAGCAATAATGAAGGCTAATGAAATCAAGGATATGACAGTCGACGAGCTCAACAGCAAACTCGCTGAGCTCAAGCAGGAGCTTTTTAACCTTCGTTTCCAGCACGCTGTAAATCAGTTGGAGAATCCTAAGAGACTTCAGGCTGTGAAGAAGGATATTGCTCGTGTAAAGACATTCATTCGTAAGCAAGAGTCCAATGTTCAGTAATTTTCGAAGGGAGGATTAACTGTGAGCGAAGAGAGAAATTTGAGAAAAACCAGAGTTGGCGTTGTAGTTTCCAACAAGATGGATAAGACTATCGTAGTTGCTATCAAGGATAACGTACAGCACCCACTTTACAAGAAGATCATCAAGAGAACAGTTAAGCTTAAGGCACATGACGAAAACAATGTCTGCAATATAGGCGACAAGGTTGAAGTTATGGAAACAAGACCTCTGTCAAAGGACAAGAGATGGCGTCTTGTTAACGTTCTTGAGAAGGCTAAGTAATTAAAACGCAATAGTGCAGGTGGCAGATAACTTCTGCCGACCGCACGTTAAATTCTGAAAGGAGGAACGCACTGTGATACAAATGCAGACTTACCTGAAGGTAGCAGATAACTCCGGAGCAAAGGAGCTTATGTGCATCAGGGTACTCGGCGGAACACGCAGAAAGTATGCAAACATCGGTGACGTTGTAGTTTGTTCTGTTAAAAAGGCAACACCAGGCGGAGTTGTTAAAAAGGGCGACGTTGTTAAAGCAGTAATCGTTCGTTCAGCTAAGGGTCTTCGTCGTGCAGACGGCACATATATCCGTTTTGACGAAAACGCAGCTGTTATTATCAAAGAAGACAAGAACCCAAGAGGTACTCGTATATTTGGACCAGTAGCTAAGGAGCTCAGAGAGAAGGATTATATGAAGATCCTTTCACTTGCTCCAGAAGTTCTTTAATTGGAGGTGTCGTAACAATGAATAAGGTACACGTAAAAACAGGCGACACCGTCGTTATCCTCTCCGGTAAGGACAAGGGTAAGAAGGGCAAGGTCCTGGAAGTTTCCCCTAAGGAGGGAAAGGTAATCGTTGAGGGTCTTAACATTGCTACAAAGCACGTTAAGCCAAGACGTCAGGGCGAGCAGGGCGGCATAGTTGAGGCTGAGGCTGCAATGTACGCTTCAAAGGTACAGGCAGTTTGCCCTAAGTGCGGCAAGCCAACAAGAGTCGCTCATAAGTTCCTTGAGGACGGTACTAAAGTTAGAGTCTGCAAGAACGCAGACTGCGGCGAAGAATTTTAATTAGGAGGATATTACGATGGCTAGACTTAAAGAATATTATGTTAGCGACGTAGCTCCTGCTATGATGAAGAAATTCGAATACGCTAACGTTATGCAGATCCCAAAGCTTGATAAGGTAGTTATCAACGTGGGCTGCGGCGCAGATAAGGATAACAAGAAGGTTATCGATGCTATCATGACTGATCTGGCTGCTATCACAGGACAGAAGCCGATCGTTTGTAAGGCAAAGAAGTCCGTTGCTAACTTCAAGCTCAGAGACGGACAGATCATCGGTGTTAAGGTAACACTGAGAGCTGAGAAAATGTATGAATTCGTTGACAGACTTTTCAACGTAGCATTTCCTCGTGTAAGAGATTTCAGAGGTATCAACCCTAACTCTTTCGACGGCAGAGGCAACTACTCTACTGGTCTTAAGGAGCAGCTGATCTTCCCTGAGATCGAATACGATAAGATAGATAAGGTTCGTGGTATGGATATCAACTTTATCACAACTGCAAAAACTGATGAAGAGGCAAAGGAGCTGCTTTCACTTATGGGTGCTCCATTTGCTGATAAGTAAGAGGAGGATAAAAAATGGCTAAGAAGGCTATGATCAACAAACAGCAGGCTACGCCTAAATATTCCACTCGTGCTTACAACAGATGTAAGATCTGCGGAAGACCTCACGCTTATCTGAGAAAGTTCGGCGTTTGCCGTATCTGTTTCAGAGAGTTGGCTCACGAGGGTAAGATTCCGGGAGTTAAGAAGGCTAGTTGGTAAAAGGAGGTTAACACGCATGCAAATTACTGATACAATAGCGGATCTTCTTACAAGAATCCGTAACGCAAGTACTGCGAAGCACGCAACAGTTGACGTTCCTGCATCTAATATGAAGAAGTCGATCACACAGATCCTCGTAGACGAAGGATACGTTAAGGACTTCAAGATCATTGAAGACGGTAAGCAGGGTATCATTAGAATTACTCTTAAATATGACGAGAACAGAAATCCAGTCATCACAGGACTCAGAAGAGTATCAAAGCCTGGTCTGAGAATTTACGCAAGCTGCGAGGATATGCCAAAGGTTATAAAGGGTCTTGGCATTGCTATCGTATCTACTTCAAAGGGCGTTATCACAGACAAGAAGGCTAGAGAGCTGAATGTCGGCGGAGAAGTTCTCGCATTCATCTGGTAAGGAGGACTAAGTTATGTCAAGAATAGGTATTAAGCCAATTAGTGTTCCTGCAGGTGTAGAGGTTACTGTTGCAGACGGAAACGTAGTTACAGTAAAGGGTCCTAAGGGTTCACTCACAAAAGAGTTCCACAAGGATATGATAATAAAGTGTGCAGACGGCGTGATCACAGTAGAGCGTCCTTCAGAGGATAAGCTCCACAAGTCACTGCACGGTCTGACAAGAACACTCGTACACAACATGGTAGAGGGTGTTACAGAGGGTTTCGCAAAGAAGCTAGAGATCGTTGGTGTAGGTTACAGAGCACAGAAACAGGGTAAGAACCTTGTTATGAACCTTGGTTTTTCTCATCAGGTAATCGTTCCTGAAACAGATACTATCAAGATCGATGTACCTGACGCAAACCACATCGTAATTTCAGGTTGCGACAAGCAGGAAGTAGGTCAGTTTGCTTGTGAGATCCGTGAGAAGCGTCCACCAGAGCCTTATAAGGGTAAGGGTATTCGTTACGAAGGCGAGTATGTTATCCGTAAGGAAGGTAAGGCTGGTAAGGGCAGCAAGAAGTAATAAAAGGAGAGAATTACTATGGTTAAAAAGCTTGACAAGGCTAAGGCAAGAGCAAAAAGACATCAGAGAGTCCGCAACAAGATCAACGGAACAGCTGATTGTCCTCGCCTCAACGTATTCCGCTCCTCTAAGCATATTTATGCACAGGTTATCGACGACGTAAACGGCGTAACACTTTGCAGCGCTTCCTCAATGTCCAAGGACTTTGAAGGCAACGGCGGCAACAAGGAAGGCGCTCGTAAGGTCGGCGAAATGATCGCTCAGGCGGCTAAGGCAAAGGGCATCGAGAATGTCGTATTCGACAGAGGCGGCTACCTTTACCACGGACGTGTTCAGGAGTTGGCAGACGGAGCCCGTGAAGGCGGACTTAAGTTCTAAAGAGGAGGGTAAACATTGGCTTTAATAGATGCTTCAAACATGGAACTTACTGAAAAGGTCGTTGCAATTAACAGAGTATCAAAGACTGTTAAGGGCGGCCGTATAATGAAGTTCTCAGTCCTCGTAGTAGTAGGCGACGGAAACGGAGTAGTAGGTTTCGGAATCGGTAAATCAGGAGAAGTTCCTGACGCAATCAGAAAGGCAATCCAGGACGCCAAGAAGAACCTTATCAGAATTTCACTTAAGGGAACAACGATCCCACACGAAATTATCGGTAAGTTCGGTGCAGGCGAGGTTCTTCTCAAGCCTGCAGCACCAGGTACTGGAGTTATCGCAGGCGGCACAGTAAGAGCCGTTGTAGAAGCTGCTGGAATTAAGGATATCAGAGCTAAGCAGCTCCGTTCAAACAATCCTTACAACGCAGTAAGAGCTACAATAAGCGGTCTTGCTAACATCAGAAGCGCTGAAACAGTAGCAGCTCTCAGAGGCAAGACAGTTAAAGAAATTACAGGCTAAGGAGGATAACAGTTATGGCAATAAACATCGAACTGATAAAGAGCCTTAACGGAAGAAGCGATAAGCAGGTCGCTACCGCTAATTCACTGGGTCTCAGAAAAATCGGGGATAAGACTTGTCAGCCTGACAATCCTCAGACAAAGGGAAAGGTAAAGGTTATCTCCCATCTTATTAAAGTAACTGAAGCATAAGGAGGTGCAATCTGAATGAAACTGCACGAATTATCACCTGTTGCAGGCTCCGTAAAGGAGAGCAAGCGCAAGGGCAGAGGTCACGGTTCTGGTAACGGAAAGACCGCAGGCAAGGGACACAAGGGTCAGAAGGCTCGTTCCGGCGGCGGAATAAGACCGGGCTTTGAAGGCGGACAGACAATGCTCGCAAGAAGAATCCCTAAGCGTGGATTCAACAATATTTTCGCAACAAAGTATGCTATCGTAAATGTATCTGATCTTGATAGATTTGTTGACGGCACAGTTGTTGATACTGAGCTTCTTAAAGCTTCAGGCATCATCAAGAAGGAACTTGACGGCGTCAAGGTCCTCGGAAACGGCGAATTAACTAAAAACCTTACCGTTAAGGCTGCTAAGTTCTCAGCAGCTGCTAAGGAAAAGATTGAAAAGGCAGGCGGGAAGGTTGAGGTGATGTAATTGTGATAGAGACATTTCGTAATGCCTGGAGAGTTCCGGAATTAAGAAAAAAACTTCTATTTACTTTTTTCATCATCATCATCTACAGAGTCGGCGGTACAGTTCCTGTGCCTTACCTTGACTCAGTCGCATTGTCAGCATGGTTTGAACAGAGTGCTTCGTCAGGTGACTTTTTCAGCTATCTGAACGTTCTGTCAGGAGGTAACTTTTCAAAAGCTACTCTCTTGGCGCTCTCCGTTTCACCTTATATCAATGCACAAATTATCATTCAGCTTCTGACCTACGCTCTCCCACCGCTGGAAAGACTCCAGAAGGAAGGTCCTGAGGGTAGAAAGAAACTTAACAAGATAACAAAATATGCGTCACTTGCTATTGCTATCTTCCAGGCGTGGGCTTATTACCTCACCATGAAGAAAGCGGGTGCTTGTGTTTACACAGAGGGCTTTAGCAAGATATTCGCAGAGATAGTTATTATCGCTTGCTTTACAGCAGGTGCGTCACTGACGATCTGGCTTGGTGACGAGATAAACGAGAAGGGTATCGGAAACGGTATCTCAATGCTCCTGTTCGCAGGTATCATTGCAAGAGGTCCTTCAGCAGTTATCGGTCTGTTCGATTACATGAAGACAGGCGAGGCTAAGAACATCATTCTCGTAATTGCTATCCTTGTTGTATTCATTCTGATGATAGGCTTTATCATCTTTATGAACGAGGCTGAAAGAAGAATACCGATACAGTACGCTAAGAGAGTAGTCGGCAGAAAACAGTACGGCGGTCAGAATACTTTTATTCCGATCAAGATCGCAATGAGCGGCGTTATGCCTATCATCTTTGCAATGGCTTTCATGTCACTGCCTTCAACACTCAAAATGTTCATTGAACCAAAGAGCGGAAGCTTCTACGATCACTTCCTTCACTGGTTCGAGTACACTCATCCGTTCTACGCTTGTCTGTACTTTGTGCTGATAATCGGCTTCAACTATTTCTATGTTTCAATGCAGTATAACCCACTTGAGATCGCAAACAACCTCAGACAGAACAACGGTGGTATCCCTGGTATCAGACCTGGTAGACCAACTTCCGATTATCTTAAGAAGGTTCTGTCAAAGATAACATTGGTAGGAGCTGTGTTCCTCGGAATAATCGCTATCTTCCCTATTATCTTCACTTCGATCACAAAGATGAATATTGCAATGGGCGGTACTTCGATACTCATCGTTGTATCAGTTGCTCTTGAAACTGCAAGAACTATGGAATCTCAAATGATGATGCGTCATCATAAGGGCTTCCTTGAATAAACCATAGGCTTTACGTTTGAGATAAAAAGGAGTTAAAAATGAATATCATTCTTTTAGGTGCTCCCGGTGCGGGAAAAGGAACTCAGGCTGAGGTTATCTGCAAGGCTCTGAACATTCCTACTATTTCTACAGGCAATATGCTCAGAGCGGCTGTTAAGGCTGGCACTGAGTACGGTCTCAAGGCTAAGGCTGCTATGGACGCAGGCGACCTTGTATCAGACGATATCGTAATTGGTATCCTTAAGGACAGGATCGCTGAGCCTGACGCTCAGAACGGTTTCATTCTGGACGGTTTCCCAAGAACAGTTCCTCAGGCTGAGGCTCTTGACGCTATGGGCGTTAAGATAGACAAGGTCATAGAGATATATGTTCCTGACGAGACTATCCAGCAGAGACTTTCAGGCAGAAGAGTTTGCCTCGACTGTGGCGCTACTTACCACACAGCTTTCAAGCCTTCAAAGGTAGAGGGCGTGTGCGATGTTTGCGGAAAGCCGATCGTTATCCGTAAGGACGACGAGCCTGCAACAGTTATCAGCAGACTTCAGACATATCACAAATCAACCGCTCCTCTTAAAGATTACTACGGTAAGCAGGGTAAGCTCGTTACTGTTGAGGGACAGGATAAGGTAGAGGACACTTCAAAGCTTGTTCTCGAAGCTGTTAAGGCATAGATCCGAGGCGTTTTTAATGATATGCGTTAAATCCAATAAAGAGATCGAGAAAATGCAGAAGGCGGGCGCAATAACCGCCGGAGCATTGATCGCTGCGGGCGAGGCTATCAGACCGGGTATGACTACCTACGAGCTTGATAAAGTCGTTCACAGATATATCACTTCTCATGGTGCAAAGCCAAGCTTCCTTGGCTACGGCGGATTTCCAGGCTCAGCCTGCATTTCCGTCAACGATGAGATAATCCATGGTATCCCCGGTCCACGCAAGCTTTGCGAGGGCGACATAGTTTCAGTAGACGTTGGTGCTTACATTGACGGCTATCACGGAGATTCCTGCAAGACCTTTGCTGTAGGCAAGATTTCCCCTGAGGCAGAGGCTCTGATGAAGTCCACCGAAGAAAGTCTGTATCTTGCAATAGATATGGTAAAGCCGGGCGTTAGACTTGGCGACTTGGGTGCGGCGATTCAGAAATACAATGAGGACAACGGCTACTCCGTTGTAAGACAGTTCGTAGGTCACGGTGTGGGCAAAAACCTGCACGAAGATCCAGAAGTTCCAAACTATGGCAAGGCTGGTCACGGCATCAGACTTGTGGCAGGAATGGTAATAGCCATAGAGCCTATGATAAACATGGGTACGGCTGATATCAAGACAATGCCTGACGGTTGGACTGTTAAGACAAAAGACGGAAAGTGGGCGGCTCATTTTGAGCATACAATCGCAGTTACTCCTGACGGGGCAGTTATCCTGACCAAAGTATGACGGAGAAAAGCGTTGTAGATATACCGATCGGTTCAGTGGTGCTTGCGAACGCAGGCCGTGATAAGGGCAGATATTTTGTTGCGGTAGCTGCCAGCGGCGGTTTTGTGTATATCGCAGACGGCAAGGAGCGTAAGCTTGAAAAGCCAAAGCGTAAAAACATAAAACACATTTCACCTGCGGGCGTCAACATCAGCACTGATGAGCTGACAAACAGGAAATTAAGACGGCTGATACAAGGTTTTGACCCAAACCGTGTTACAGCAGACCAAAACCTTTTAGATGGGGAGGTTTTTTAATGTCAAAGGAAGACGTTATCGAACTTGAGGGAACGGTAATTGAGGCTAAGCCAAATGCAACGTTTCTGGTAGAACTTTCAAACGGTCATAAAATCCTTGCTCATATTTCGGGTAAGCTGCGTATGAATTATATTCGTATCGTACCCGGAGATAAGGTAACGGTCGAAATGTCACCGTATGACTTGACAAAGGGAAGAATCACATGGAGAGCTAAGTAAGCTTTCCCGTAAGTTTAAGAATTTTTAATTCTTGTCGCTAAATTCAAAGGAGGTATTTCAATGAAAGTAAGACCTTCAGTTAAGCCTATCTGCGAGAAGTGCAAGGTAATCAAGAGAAAAGGCAAGGTTATGGTAATCTGCCAGAATCCTAAGCACAAACAACGTCAGGGCTAACAAACCAATAATGGAGGTGCAGCTAAATAATGGCTCGTATTGCTGGTATCGACCTGCCAAAGGATAAGAGAATTGAAATTGCTCTTACTTATATCTATGGTATAGGTCAGAAAACTGCTACTAAGATTCTTAATGAAACAGGCGTAAATCCTGACACAAGAGTTAAGGATATGTCTGAGGACGATGTAGCTAAATTGCGTGAATATATTGACCATAACATCACTGTTGAGGGTGACCTCAGAAGAAATGTTGCGCTCAATATCAAGAGATTGACAGAAATCGGTTGTTATCGTGGTCTTCGTCACAGAAGAGGTCTCCCAGTTAGAGGTCAGAGAACAAAGACCAACGCAAGAACTCGTAAGGGTCCTGTAAAGACAATCGCTAATAAGAAGAAGTAAGGAGGGTGTGAACAATGGCTCAGGCTAAGAAGAAGACTACTATTCGTCGTCGTCGTGAAAGAAAGAACATTGAACAGGGACAGGTTCATATCCAGTCTACTTTTAACAACACTATCGTAACTATTACAGATATGCAGGGCAATGCTATTTCTTGGGCATCTGCCGGCGGACTCGGCTTCAGAGGTTCTAAGAAGTCTACTCCATTCGCTGCTCAGACAGCTGCTGAAACTGCTGCAAGAGCTGCTAAGGAGCATGGCCTTAAGACTGTTGAAGTTTTTGTAAAGGGACCTGGTGCTGGCCGTGAGGCTGCAATCAGAGCTTTGCAGTCTGAGGATCTTGAAGTTAGACTTATCAAGGATGTAACTCCGATCCCTCACAATGGATGCCGTCCTCCAAAGAGAAGACGTGTATAGTTTATAAGACAATTTGAGTTTGTAGTTTACTCAAAGTCGGGTAAGCAATTCGGCTAAGACCCGATAACATTTAGAAAACGGAGGTATTTACCATGGCAGTAAATAGAGAACCAATACTCAAGAGATGTAAATCTCTCGGAATCAGCCCAGCAGTTATGGGTATCGCTAAGGAAACAAAGCGTGATCCTAACGCTAACAAGAGAAAGAAAGTTTCAGAATACGGTATGCAGCTTAAGGAAAAGCAGAAGCTCAAGTTCATCTACGGCGTTCTTGAGAAGCAGTTCCGTCACCTGTTCGAGCTTGCTGAGAAAATGGAGGGTCAGGCTGGTGCTAACCTCATTACTCTTCTCGAGTCAAGACTTGACAATGTTGTATACAGAATGGGTCTTTCAATGACAAGAAGAGAGGCTCGTCAGCTCGTTGTTCACGGTCATTATCTTGTTAACGGCAAGAGAGTTGACATTCCTTCTTACAGAATCAAGGAAGGCGATGTTATCTCACTTAAGGAAAACAGCAAGAAGAGCGAGAAGTTCAAGCAGATCATTGAGGCTAACGCTTCAAAGGCAGCTCCTACATGGCTTGATGTAAACAAGGACAACCAGACAGCTAAGGTTCTTCGTATGCCTGTGAAGGAAGACCTTGACTATGACATCGAGGAGCACCTCATCGTCGAGTTGTATTCTAAATAATGTATTGATAGTGGTTCTTACGGTATGCACTCTTCAAGAGTGCGTATCGGAGAAATACTTGATATGTTTTTGGAAGTGTATGTGTTATTGATCATATAAAACAATCGAGTTTGAAAACAGGAGGGTCTTAAATGCTTGAAAAAATAGAAAAGCCTGAAATCGAAACAGCCGAGCTAAAGAGCAACGGAACATACGGCAAGTTTATTCTCGAGCCTCTGGAGCGTGGCTATGGTATTACGCTCGGAAATAGTCTGAGACGTGTACTGCTCTCCTCTTTGCCAGGCGTCGCCGTTACATCGGTAAAGATCGACGGTGTACACCACGAACTATCAACAATTCCCGGAGTTAAGGAAGATGTTACTGAGATCATTCTTAACCTCAAGGGTTTAACTGCAAAGCTTTACGGCGAGGGTCCTAAGACTATCTACATTGAGGCCGAGGGCGAGTGCGTTGTCACTGCCGGCGACATCAAGACAGATTCTGAGGTGGACATTCTTGTTCCTGATATGCACATTGCAACTTTGGGACCGGGCGCAAAGCTTTATATGGAAATTGTCATCGACAGAGGTCGTGGATATGTTTCTGCGGAAAAGAACAAGGCGCTTATGCCTAATGCCCCTATTGGTGTTATTGCAGTAGACAGTATTTATACGCCTGTATTAAAGGTGAACTTCACGGTTGACAACACCCGTGTTGGACAGATCACCGATTTTGATAAGCTGACATTGGAGGTTTGGACCGACGGTACTATCTCCGCTAAGGAAGCTGTATCAATGGCAGCCAAACTCCTCAACGAGCATCTGAATCTCTTTGTTGATCTCTCAGAAGAGACTAACGTTGTAGAGATGATGGTTGAAAAGGATGAAAAGGGCAAGGAAAAGATCCTTGAGATGACCATTGAGGAACTTGACTTATCTGTGCGTTCATTTAACTGTCTGAAGCGTGCAGGAATTAACACGGTTAACGATTTGATTGAAAAGTCTGCTGAAGAAATGATGAAGGTAAGAAACCTTGGTAAGAAGTCATTCGACGAGGTCAAGGAAAAGCTTCATTCATTGGGTTACGACCTTAATTCAGAGGACGATAATTAAAGTAAGGAGTGAAAATCTATGCCAGGCACAAGAAAGCTGGGAAGAACTAGCGACCAGAGAAAAGCAATGCTCAGAGCTATGGTTACTTATCTTCTCGAAAACGGTAAGATTGAAACCACTGTAACAAGAGCTAAGGAAGTTGCTGCTATGACTGAGAAAATGATTACTCTCGGCAAGGCAGGCGACCTTCACTCAAAGCGTCAGGTACTTTCTTATATAACTAAGGAAGACGTAGCTAAGAAGCTGTTTGACAACATTGCACCTTCATATGAGGGCAGAAACGGCGGCTATACAAAGATCATCAAGATCGGACCACGTCGTGGCGACGCTGCTGAAATGGCTATCATTCAGTTGGTTTAATAAATTTTGCATAGCATTCAAGGCTGTATCCGTAAGGGTACAGCCTTTTTTATGTGCTTATATTTGGGCATTGGTATCAAGATATGCGGGCGAACGTTGTTCGCCCCTACAAGTGTGGCTATGGTTTGTGGTTATTTTAGAAGTTCATTGCCAATGAGGTCAATGAATTTCTTGCCTGCTATGCCGTTTTGTGAATAGCTGTGGTTTTTGAGTATATTGTTCACGGCTTTCTGAGTGCCTGCACCGAAAATATCGTTTTTATCAAGGTCGATATTGTGCATACCCTTTTTCTTTGCAAGCATAAGAAGATATTTCAGTGCAAGGACACCATTGCCTTTATCGCCTTTTTTGTAGCCTGTGGTATCGAGATTTTTTGCGCTGGAAGGGTAAAGGTTAAGGCACTTTTTCTTCATTATGGCAGGGTAGTCTTTGTAAGCGTAGTTGCAATCGCAGCGGTCGGGAACACCGTTTACAGTTCCTTTGCTTGTATACTGCCACATTCCATAGTTTGATATGGCAGGCTTTGCAACGTCAAAATGTGCCACCCAAATGTCGTAGCGGCTTTTTACTAAGTCTGATACCTTGCGCTTGAAAAAGTTTGCGTAGCTGTAGATAGCCGCATAGTAGCCGTTGCTTTCGAGATAGTCGCAGAAGGCTTCTATAATTTTGCTTATGGCAGCGTTTGGAAGTTCACTTTGGGAAGCGTCCTCAATATCAAAGGCGAGGGGATATTCAAACTTCTTGCCTTTGACCGCTTCAAGAAAAGTTTTCGCTTCCGCAAGTGCATCGGCTTCCGTAAGAGCGTAGGAATACCAGTATGTGCCGATATTAAGACCAGCTTTTCTGGCGGCGGCATAGTTCTTCTCGAAATTTTCGTCTTTTTGACTGATGTACTTGCCGTAGCCTGCGTTTATCATCACAAAGCTGTAACCCTGTGACTTCACCTTGTCAAAATCTATTCTCCCCTGCCAATGGGAAACGTCAATGCCCTTAGCTTTTTCCATTGCCGTCACCTCCAGATTTTTTTGCCGTCTGTACGCCAAAGTAAAATGATATCACCACGGTGAAAACTGTGATGAACTGCTCTCCGCTGACTATCCCTTTCAGCGTGAGGATACAGAACACGCTTGTCATAAGCAGTGTGACAAGCGATTTTACGTCAATGAGCTTTGCGAGTTTTTCTTTCATGAATATCTCTCCCTTTCCATGTCTGTTATCTTTTGTTCCGCCGCCGCCATCCTTGAAATGAGTGCGTTATGCTCGGAAACTGTTTGTTCCAGCTTATCTATTCTATATATAATAAGCCGTTCAGTGGCTTCCTGTGATTTTTTGTTTTCTTTAGCTCCCGAACGAGCTATTATAAGCTGGCAGGCTATGCTGGCGGCCGCCGCTATGAACGCCGCTATTACTGCTTCCATGTTTATCACCTCCTACTTATCCCGAAAAAGAGGTGTTTTGTTGCATAAAAAATGCAACAATTGCAGAATTGTTGCCAAATTAAAATATAAATCATTTGTTTGCACAGTTTTGGTGCGGCACTTTTGTGCATTGGTCACATACTTTCATGAACAGAAAAGATATTTGTTAAGATGTAAAAAACCACGGCTGAGTTTACATTCAGCCGTGGTTTTTGTTTTTAGTACGGTCTTATTTCTCAGGCAGAAGCATTGCAGCCGCAATATATGCGATAACTCCTGCACCGCCTGCACAGCCTATAAGCACTGCACAGATACGGACTATGTTCACGTCGATGTTGAAATACTCCGCTAGTCCTGCGCAAACGCCTGAAATTATTCTGCCTTCTCTTAATTTGTAAAGTGGCTTTGCCATTTCTATCACTCCTTATCTGAAATTAAGCGAAATTTCGCCGATACCGTTGTCAATGTCAAGTTTTATTTTGTAGAGAAGCTCGTTCTCTTCTGTTGTGCTATTTATATTCACTTTGCTGTCTGATTTTATCTTATAGTCGTTTTTGCAGCCGTCAATATCAAAATTTATACTTCCTATGCCGCCGTCTATCTCAGCGTCGCCGAGAAGCTTTCCTGAAAAGTCTGTTTCGCCTACCCCGCAGTCAAAGTCGGAATCGTTAAAAGTGCAGTCTTTGAAAACTGTTTTTCCTACTCCAAGGTCAAAGTCGGCTTCATTTTTGCAGGTGACGTTAATGACCTCTGAGCTTCCTGCACCGAAATCTATGTCGAGGTTTTCACAGGTCAGATCTGAAAGCTTCATTTGTCCTGCGCCTGCGTCTATCTTTACAGTGTCAAACGCTTTCTCAGGAAGCTCTATAGTCAGCGTAGGCTGACTTCCGTCAAAGGAGATATATCCGCCTTTAAGGTGCAAAAGGCTGTCGGCGGTCTTGACCTGAAGCTTGCTGTTTGATGACGAAAAATTTATCTTCTCTGGGAGATTTTCTCCTGTGACGTGGATATTTTCGTCACTGCTCTTTTTGATGTTGAGATCCCCTGCGGAGAAATCGATCTCCATATTATCTATAGCGGCAACGTCAAAAGTTTCATTGTAGGAATAACGCTTGCCAAGGCTTTTCGTGTTAGTGACCTTGATAAGCACCACGCCCACAATGAAAAGCACTATGCCGATAATAAATATCGTCAAAAAAAATGGGAAACGTCTGCGTTTTACGTCGCCTGTATTATCATATTTTGCCATTATGCCACCGCCTTTGAGCTTACAAACCTATGGACAAAGTTTGTGAATTTGTTGAAAAGGCTTACACAGCCACGCCATATGCATCTTATAACAGGCATTACAATCATGCCTCCAAGTCCGATACAAATAAGTCCTGCACCGATAAGGGCAATGCCTGCGGGATAGACCGTGAAAAGCGTTACTATACCGCCTATTGTAAGGGAGAAGCCTGTTGCGAAAACTGCAATTATTATGCTTAAAAGTGCACAAAGTATCGCCAAGGCTATTGCGGCAAAGGCACACATAAGGCTGAACCATATTGGGCTTGTGATGATGATAACAAGAAGCTTTGAGAGAGAATTGCCGTTCTGTGGCACATTATTGTCAGTATCACGAGCCTGTGAGGGGTCAGCGGCGGCTTCCATTTGAAATACCGAGTCGCCCTGTGGGTGTATGCCACTGTCCTGCAAAATTTTATTGGCAAGCTCTTCGGGTGAGCCGAGGTTTGCAGCAGTTTCAGCTTCATGGGCTGCACCTGCATCAAGGAATATCTCCTCATAAAACCCCATTGCGTCATTTATTTCATCTTCGGCAAGTCCGCCGTCTTCAAGCGATCTGCGCAGTTGGGTAAGATACTCAAGTCTGTTCATGTGTTTTCTCCACCTTTTTCTAATAATATACGGTCTACCATATTCTTATGCTTCTTCCACTCTCTGCGGTATTCTTCAAGAGCTTTTTCTCCCTTTGGGGTAACGTGATAATAACGTCTGTTCCTGCCCATATATTCCTTATCGTAGGTTTCAAGCAGCTCGTTTTTTTGAAGCCGTTTCAGCACAGGATACAATGTGGATTCTGAAACGTCCACCGCACTGCGTATGAACTGCGTTATCTCATATCCATAGGTATCCTCTCTGTCTACCACTGACAGTACCATGGAATCAAGCAGTCCTGCACTTATTGGAAAGCCCATTTACTCTCTCCTCTCTTTAGTCAGCTCAGTTGTTATATTGATCTATAATACTATATCGTTGAATATATTATACGTCATATAATATTATTTGTCAAGGGGTAAAATCGAATTTTTTGTTATCATCACTTTATGTGAGTTAGTTTAGAATAATTGTTTGTTGAAAATTCCTATTGATTTTCTATGCTTTTGTGATATAATATCTATTAGGAACAGCTAACTAGCTATAGCATGTCATGACGTTTTACAAAGCCTGACAAGGCAATAGAGGAAAGGACACAGAATATGAAAAGTAATAATTTATTGAAGATAACTGGACTTCATGTGAGCGTTGGGGATAAGGAAATTTTGCACGGTGTTGACCTGACGGTGAACAGTGATGAAACTCACGTTCTTATGGGTCCTAACGGCACAGGTAAATCTACGCTGGGTTATGCTATAACAGGCAACCCTGCTTACACTGTAACAGAGGGTGACATTGTTTTTGGCGGTGAAAGCATTGTGGATATGCCTGTGAACGAGCGTGCGAAAAAGGGCATTTTTCTGTCATTCCAAAATCCGCTGGAAGTGCCTGGGGTTACACTGAGCTCGTTTATAAGAAGTGCCTTGGAGCAGAAAACAAAGACACGTCTTAGACTTTGGGATTTCAAGAAAAAGCTTGCGGAAACAATGAAGCTTCTCGATATGGACGAGTCTTACTCTGACAGAGATCTCAACGTGGGCTTTTCAGGCGGTGAGAAGAAAAAGGCAGAGATATTGCAAATGCTTATGCTTGAGCCAAAGCTTGCTATACTTGATGAAACAGACTCAGGCCTTGACGTTGACGCAGTAAGGACAGTTTCACAGGGCGTAAAGCTCTACAGAGAGCGTGTTCACGGCTCACTGCTTATTATAACACACAGCACAAGGATACTGGAGGCTCTTACAGTTGATGCCGCTCATGTTATGGAAAATGGCGTTATCGTTAAAAACGGCGGTGCAGAGCTTGTGGACAAGATAAACGAAAAGGGCTTTTCGGCTATCTGATAAAAGTGTGTAAGGGGCGTTTTGCCATTACACGCAGTAAGAGGACGAGGTGAAAATGATGAAAGAAAAAAGTCAGGTCATGGATATTGACCGCAGTATTTATGATATAAAAGATGTTGAAAACGACGCTTACCGCATAAAAAATGGTCTGACGCCTGAAATAATAGAGAAGATATCAAAAGAAAAGAACGACCCTATATGGATGCAGCAGTTCAGACTTCAAGCTTTGCAGATATATAACGAGATACCTACCCCTGATTGGGGGCCGTCACTCGAGGGGCTTGATATGGACAATATTGCCACATATGTAAGACCAAACGCGAAAATGCAGAACAACTGGAAGAACGTTCCGCAGGATATAAAGGACACCTTTGAAAGGCTGGGCATACCGCAGGCGGAAAGGAAATCTCTTGCAGGCGTGGGTGCACAGTATGACTCTGAGCTTGTTTATCATAACGTGCGTTCTGAGGTGGCCCAGGAGGGCGTTGTTTACATGGATATCGAAAGTGCCATGAAAGGCGAATATGCCGATATGGTGAGAAAATATTTCATGAAGCTTGTTACACCGAGGGATCACAAATTTGCGGCTTTGCATGGTGCAGTATG